>NZ_JBVHOQ010000041.1:0-9331 GCF_055568375.1 Streptomyces sp. NPDC026062 | reverse complement strand
GGTTGGGGGGGGGGGGGGGGGGGGGGGCCCCGGGGGTCGGGGGGGGGGGGGGGGGGGCCCCCGCCGGGCCCCCGCCCCCCCCCCCCCCCGGGGCCCCCCCCGCCCCGCACCCGCGCCGGCGCCCCGCACCCGCGCCGGCGCCCCGCACCCGCGCCCCGCACCCGCGACAACCGCGCCTCCGCCCCGCCCCGTGCCCACCCCCGCCGCCCCGCCCACCTGACCGGCGGGCCAGGCCGCGCCCCCGTCACCCCGGCGGTAGGCTGACCTCGCCCGGCCCATGAGGCACGAGCAAGATCACGTACGACCCGCCCGACACCCCCCGTCCCGCCCGACCGACCCGTCCGCCCGAAGGGAAACCCACCCCATGCCGCTCGAAGCCGGCCTCCTGGAGATCCTGGCCTGCCCGGCCTGTCACTCCCCCCTCGACGACCGGTCGGCGGCCGACAGCCCCGAACTGATCTGCACCAGCGCGGACTGCGGCCTGGCCTACCCGGTACGGGACGGCATCCCCGTCCTCCTCGTCGACGAGGCCCGCCGCCCCGCGTAAGCCCGGCCCCACCCCGCACGGTGATCGGCACGTGATCGGAGGACCGTCCCCATGCTCGACGAGTCGTTGCTCGACGCCCCGGAGGCACTGGCCCGAGCCGACCGCCGCGGCCTGCTCCGCGGTGCCGCCGAGGCGGGGGCCCGGGTCCGTACCGCGGCCCGCCACGCGACGGAGGCCGGGATCAGTGAGCTGAACCCGGAGGGCCGCCCGCGCGCCGTCCTGGTCGCGGGTTCCGGCACCGCCGCGTCCGGCGTCGCCGACCTGATCGCGGCCCTGGCCGGGGCCTCGGCGCCGGTCACGCGCATCCACCCGACCGGCGTTGCCCCCGCCGCGGGCGCGATGCGATGGACACTGCCCGGCTGGGCCGGATCCGTCGACCTGCTCCTCATCGCCACGGCGGACGGCTCCGAACCGGGCCTCGCCCTCCTTGCCGAGCAGGCGTACCGCCGAGGCTGCACCGTCGTGGCCGTGGCGCCCCGGCAGTCGCCGCTGCGCGAGGCGGTCGACGGCGTGCACGGCCTCGTCGTCCCGATGGCCTCCGCCCCGCACGGCGAGTACGACGCCGAGACCTCGGCAGCGGGCCCCGGCACCCTCTGGGCCCTGTTCACCCCGCTGCTCGCGCTGCTGGACCGGGTCGGCCTGGTCACCGCGCCCCCGGAGACACTCCAGAGCGTCGCCGACCGCCTGGACCGTACGGCTGAACGCTGTGGGCCGACGATCGCCACGTACAGCAATCCGGCCAAGACTCTCGCCGCCGAACTCGCGGACAGCCTGCCTCTCGTCTGGACGGAGGGCGACGCCGCCGGCCCGGTCGGGCGCCGGTTCGCCGCGGTCCTGGCCGAACTCTCCGGCCGCCCGGCCCTCTCGGCCGGACTCCCCGAGGCGCTCCCCGCCCACGGGGCCCTGCTGGCGGGGGCGTTCGCCGCCGGGGCCGACCCCGACGACTTCTTCCGTGACCGGGTCGAGGAGACCGAACCCCTCCACGCCCGGGTCGTCCTGCTCCGCGACCGGCCCGCCGGCGGCCTGAGCGCGGCCCCTGCCGCGCGCGAACTCGCCCTGGGCCACGACACGGCGATCAGTGAGCTGGAACCGGAGGAGGGCAGCAGGCTCGAAGCCCTCGCCGAACTCCTCGCGGTCACGGACTTCGCCGCGGTCTACCTGGCGCTCGCCTCGTCGGCCCGCGCCTGACCCTGCGACGCAGGCACCGCGCGGCGCAGTCCCACGACCCTGCGCGACGAGGCCCACCGACCGCACAGGCCCCACACCACCCAGCGCACCTCCCACACGGCACGTTTCTCATCCCACAGCACGAGGACGAATTCCATGGACCGGCTCTCCAACACCGTGCGCCCGTACGCCTGGGGCTCCACCACCCTCATCCCGGCCCTGCTCGGGGTGGCCCCCACCGGTGATCCGCAGGCGGAGATGTGGATGGGCGCCCACCCCGGAGCCCCTTCCCGGATCACCCGCACCGGTGCCGCCGACGTCACCGCGCAGGCCCCCGCCGCGCAGGCCCTCAACGCGTCGCCCTCCGCCGAGCAGGCCCTCACCGACGTCATCGCCGCCGACCCGGCCGGTGAACTCGGGCAGGCCGCCGTCGAGAAGTTCGGCCCCAGGCTGCCCTTCCTCCTCAAGCTCCTCGCCGCCGGAGCCCCGCTCTCCCTCCAGGTCCACCCCGACCTCGCCCAGGCCCAGCGGGGGTACGCGGACGAGGAGCGCCGGTCCGTGCCGATCGACGCCGCCCACCGGACGTACAAGGACGCCAACCACAAGCCCGAGCTGATCTGCGCGCTCACCCCCTTCGACGGCCTGTGCGGCTTCCGCCGGCCCGTCGAGGCGGCGGAGGCGATGGAGGGGCTCGGCGTCGACTCCCTGAAGCCGTACGCCGACCTCCTGCGCGCGCACCCGGAGGAGGCCGCGCTGCGCGAGGTCCTCGCCGCGATCCTCGGCGCGGACCCGGACGAGATGGCCGAGACGGTGGCAGCCGCAGCGGAGGCCGCCGAACGGATCGGCGGCGCCTACGCCCCGTACGCCCGTATCGCCCATCACTTCCCCGGTGACGCCGGAGTCATCGCGGCCATGCTGCTGAACTACGTACAACTCCAGCCAGGAGAAGCGCTGTTCCTCGGCGCCGGCGTTCCGCACGCCTACCTCGACGGGCTCGGCGTCGAAATCATGGCGAACTCGGACAATGTTCTGCGTTGCGGACTGACGCCCAAGCACATCGACGTACCCGAACTCCTGCGCATCGTCCACTTCGAGGCGACCGAACCGGGGATCCTGCGCCCCGAGGCGTCCGCGTCCGGCGAGGAACTGTACGAGGCGCCGGTCGACGAGTTCCGGCTCTCCCGCTTCGACCTCTCGCCGGGCGCCGCCCCGGTCGACCTGACCGCGGTCACGCCCCAGATCCTGCTCTGCACGGCGGGTGCGCCGAAGGCGGGCGAGCTCGGCCTCGTACCGGGCGACTCGGTGTTCGTACCGGCCGGGGAGAAGGCCGAGGTGTCCGGTACGGGCACGCTGTTCCGTGCCACTGTGGTGGCCTGACGTACCGTCCGCGCCGGCGGCTGCAACAATGTCCGGCCGTACCGCGGCCGCCGGAGCCGCAGCATCGACGAAGGGACACCAGGCACCCATGAGTGCGTCAGGCGGAACCAAGGCGATCGTGGCGGCGCTCGCCGCCAACCTCGCGATCGCAGTGGCCAAATTCGTGGCGTTCCTGTTCAGTGGCTCGTCATCGATGCTCGCGGAGAGCGTCCACTCGCTGGCCGACTCGGGCAACCAGGGACTGCTGCTGCTCGGCGGCAAGAAGGCCCAGCGCGAGGCCACCCCCCAGCACCCCTTCGGGTACGGGCGTGAGCGCTACATCTACGCCTTCCTCGTCTCCATCGTCCTGTTCTCGGTCGGTGGCATGTTCGCGGTGTACGAGGGCTACGAGAAGATCAAGCACCCGCACGAGATCGAGGCCTGGTACTGGCCGGTCGGCGTTCTGGTCTTCGCGATCATCGCCGAGGGCTACTCCTTCCGTACGGCGATCATGGAGTCCAACGAGACCCGCGGCTCGCTCACCTGGACCCAGTTCGTCCGCCGCGCGAAGGCCCCGGAACTTCCCGTCGTGCTGCTGGAGGACTTCGGCGCGCTCATCGGTCTGGTTCTGGCCCTCGCCGGTGTCGGCCTGGCCATCGGGACCGGTGACGGGATCTGGGACGGCATCGGAACCCTCTGCATCGGCATCCTGCTGATCGCCATCGCGATCGTCCTGGCCGCCGAGACGAAGTCCCTGCTGCTCGGCGAGGCCGCCGGCACCGACCAGGTCGAGAAGATCAAGGCCGCGGTCGTCGACGGCGACACCGTCACCGGGATCATCCACATGCGTACGCTCCACCTCGGCCCGGAAGAACTGCTGGTCGCAGCCAAGATCGCGGTCCAGCACGACGACACCGCCACCGAGGTCGCCAACGCCATCAACGCCGCCGAGTCCCGCATCCGTGAGGCGGTGCCGATCGCGCGTGTCATCTATCTGGAGCCGGACATCTACAACGAGGCGGCGGCCGCGGCCGGCACCAACCCGGCCAAGCAGCTGGACGGAGCACCGGCCGAACCGGCGTCCGACGGCACCCCCGGCGATGGCGCCGACACTCCGGGCGACCCCACGGAATCCGGCCACTGACCCGCACCCGACAAGCCGATGAGGCCGCTCCCTGGTCTGGTGGACTGGGAGCGGCTGGGCCGTTCGGTGTAGATTTGTGGGCAGTGTCAGACGTCGCTGCTGATGGCGGTCGATCGGTCCGTACGCCGGGCCGGCCGAGGGAGAGAGGGCCTCCGACGGACTGCGCTGCGAACCGCTCGGGCATTCCTGTGCCCACTGCGTGTCGCAGAGCCGCCCTACCCACCCTCGACCCATCACGAGGAGCAGCCCGTTATGACCACGGTCGCCAATCGACAGGACTTCAAGGTCGCCGACCTCTCCCTCGCCGCCTTCGGCCGCAAGGAGATCACCCTGGCCGAGCACGAGATGCCCGGCCTGATGTCGATCCGCAAGGAGTACGCCGCCGCGCAGCCGCTGGCCGGCGCCCGCATCACCGGTTCGCTGCACATGACCGTGCAGACGGCTGTGCTGATCGAGACCCTGGTCGCCCTCGGCGCCGAGGTCCGCTGGGCCTCCTGCAACATCTTCTCCACCCAGGACCACGCGGCCGCCGCCATCGCCGTCGGCCCGACCGGCACCCCCGAGGCCCCGGCCGGCGTCCCGGTGTTCGCCTGGAAGGGCGAGTCGCTGGAGGAGTACTGGTGGTGCACGGAGCAGGCCCTGACCTGGCCGAACACCCCCACCGGTGGGCCGAACATGATCCTCGACGACGGTGGCGACGCCACCCTCCTCGTCCACAAGGGCGTCGAGTTCGAGAAGGCCGGCGCCGCCCCGGACCCCTCGACCGCGGACAGCGAGGAGTACGCCTACATCCTCACGCTGCTGAACCGCACGCTCGGTGAGTCGCCGCAGAAGTGGACCCAGCTGGCATCCGAGATCCGCGGTGTCACGGAGGAGACCACGACCGGTGTGCACCGGCTGTACGAGATGCACCGCGACGGCACCCTCCTGTTCCCGGCGATCAACGTCAACGACGCTGTCACCAAGTCGAAGTTCGACAACAAGTACGGCTGCCGCCACTCGCTGATCGACGGCATCAACCGTGCCACCGACGTCCTGATCGGCGGCAAGACCGCCGTCGTCTGCGGCTACGGAGACGTGGGCAAGGGCTGCGCGGAGTCCCTGCGCGGCCAGGGCGCCCGAGTGATCATCACCGAGATCGACCCGATCTGCGCCCTGCAGGCGGCGATGGACGGCTACCAGGTCGCCACCCTCGACGACGTCGTGGAGCAGGCCGACATCTTCGTCACCACGACGGGCAACAAGGACATCATCATGGCCTCCGACATGGCCCGGATGAAGCACCAGGCCATCGTCGGGAACATCGGCCACTTCGACAACGAGATCGACATGGCCGGTCTCGCGAAGATCGACGGTGTCGTCAAGGACGAGGTCAAGCCGCAGGTCCACACCTGGACGTTCCCCGACGGCAAGGTCCTCATCGTGCTGTCCGAGGGCCGCCTGCTGAACCTGGGCAACGCCACCGGCCACCCCTCGTTCGTGATGTCCAACTCGTTCGCGGACCAGACCCTGGCCCAGATCGAGCTGTTCACGAAGCCCGAGGAGTACCCGACCGACGTCTACGTGCTGCCCAAGCACCTCGATGAGAAGGTCGCCCGTCTGCACCTGGCCTCGCTCGGCGTGAAGCTCACGACGCTCCGCCCCGAGCAGGCCGCGTACATCGGCGTCGAGGTCGAGGGCCCGTACAAGTCCGACCACTACCGCTACTGATCCCCGTCACCACGCGCGAAGACCCGCCGACGACCGGTCACTCCACCACCGGTCGGTGACGACCGGTCAGCGGCGGATCCCGCGGGGTCTGCGGACGCACACACGTCCGCAGACCCGGTGACTCAGCAGCAGCAGCTACGAACGCAGGCCCCCGCACCCCCGTGTCGGGGGCCTGCGCCGTACCGCACCCGCACAGCCCGAGGAACCCGAAGGACCCCATGCCCCGCGGCCGATATTCGCTCCACGATCTCCACGACGACACCACCCTCGGTGAAGAACACTTCCACTGCGCCCCGGGCCCCTCGGGCTGGCGCTATGTCTCGCAGACGACCGCCCCGTCCGGCGATCACCTCGGATCCGTGGACCTCACTCTCGACGAGCTCGGCCGCCCCATCCGTCTCGAACTCCATGCCGCGAGCTGGCAGGTCCGTGGCGCCGCCCTCGAAGGCGTCACCTGGGTACGCACCGACCCGACCGGCACCCACGCCACCGAAGGCAATGTCCGCGCCCACGCCTTCAGTGGCACGTCCCCCGCATTTCTCATCGCCACCGCGCGGCTGCTGCGGCTCACCCCCGCCTCCCCTCCGACCCGACTGCGCATCGTCACCTTCACGGACCCCGTCCTCGCCCCCCGTACCGCCGACCAGTCCTGGTCCCTGGTGAACAGTGAAGCGCACCCCACTGACAACGGCCCTCTGACCGTCGACGCGTACCAGGTCAGCGCCCTGGACACCGGCGAGCAGCACACCGTCCACATCGCCGGTGACGTGGTCCTCTCGGCCCCCGGCATCGAGCTCGAAGAGCTGGAATCCCCACCCTCGGAACGCTAGGCGGGTGGGGCGACCCTCGGAACGCTAGGCGGGCGGGGCGAATCCGGTGGTGGAGGGCCGTGCCGCAGCCACGCCGGGAGCAGTTGCCGCACTGTCCGCCCCCGCCGACGGGCCAGGTGCCGCCTCCGGATCAGGGGCAGGGGCAGCCGGAGCGGGCTGAGTCACGGGGGCCGCAGCGGGGACGGCGCCCCACGGCCCCTCCGCACCCGCACCGGCCACGCCCGCCACCCCCGGCATCCCGCTCTGCGGCTTCGCGAAGACGGGACCGCCGACATTTCCAGGGGCTGCGGCGAACGTCCTGCGCGCATCCCGGGCCTGCCGTTCGTTCACCACAGCGGCCAGGAACGCTGCGGCAGGCACGTCCCCCGGCGCCGGAGCCCCGGTCCGCGCGGCAAGTTCACCGGCCAGCCGCTCAGCCATGGCCCGTCCCACGGCGTCGTCCAACTGGTGCATCCGCGTCAGGTACTGCCGTACCGCGAGCCACAGATCGTCGGGCACCGCCGACAGATCCAGTCCGGCGAACCGTCCTGCCAGCCAGGGCGGCGGAGGCGGCACGGCTGCCGCCCTGTCGGCCGGAACCCGCTCCCGTACGACGAGGGTTCCCGCGAAGACATCCCCGATCCGCCGCCCGCGCGCCGAGACCAGTGAGGCGATGGAGGCCACCACACCGAGCGTCGCGAGAATCTCCACCAACGCCATCGTCCCGCGCACCAGCGCATGCCGGAAGCGGATGGGGCCACCGTCGTCCCGCACCACCCGGAGCCCGCACACGAGCTTCCCGAGCGAACGGCCATGGCTGAGCGTCTCCACCGCGACAGGCGCTCCCACCAGAACGAGAAGGAAGGCCGCGACGGTCACCGCCGCGACAGCCGCGTCGTCGAGCGAGGCGGTCGCGAGGGCCAGCACGACGGACACCAGCACGAAGACCGTCCCGATCACCACCAGGTCGATCACCATCGCCAGCGCGCGGCTCGGCAACTTCGCCGGCCGCAACCCCAGTACGACCGCGTCCCCGGTCACGAGCTCACTCATCGCCGCCCACCCTTCGCCGACCATCCCTGCCCCTCGGGGCCACAGTCTGCCAAGCTGACCCGCAACGTGCCGCAGTTGTACGTGCCCGTACGCACCCATGCCAGGAGCAGCAGCCGACCATGGACCTAGACGTCTTCGTCAACGCCCATCGCATCGAGTGGGACCGCCTGGACCACCTCCTGCACCGCGGGCGCAGGCTCACGGGTGCGGAGGCCGACGAGCTCGTCGACCTCTACCAGCGCACGGCGACCCATCTCTCCCTGATCCAGTCCAGCGCCCCCGACCCCCTGCTCACAGCGCGCCTCACACAGCTGGTGGCCCGCGCCCGCTCGACGGTGACCGGAACCCGCCGTGTCTCCTGGCGCGACGCCGCGCACTTCCTCACCGCAGGCTTTCCCGCAGCGGTCTACCGCTCCAGGCACTGGTGGATACCCACCGCCGTGCTCTCCGTGCTTCTGGCCGCGCTGATGGGCTGGTGGATCGGCACACACCCCGAGGTCCAGTCGGCTATCGCAGCCCCGGTGGATCTCCGCCGCCTGACCAGCCCGGGAGGGGAGTACGAGACGTACTACTCCAGCCACCCGGCGGCCTCGTTCGCCGCCCAGGTCTGGACGAACAACGCTCAGGCCGCCGCGATGTGCCTGGTGCTGGGCGCGTTTCTCTGCGTTCCGGTGATCTGGATCCTCTTCGTCAACGTGCTCAACCTCGCGGTGGGGATAGGGCTGATGTCGTCGGCGGGCCGGCTCGACACCTTCCTCGGCCTGATCCTTCCCCACGGGCTCCTGGAGCTCACCGCGGTTTTCGTCGCGGCCGGCACCGGACTCCGTCTGGGCTGGACGGTCATCGACCCCGGCCCGCACACCCGGCGTACGGCTCTGGCACAACAGGGGCGGGCGGCGATCGGCATGGCCATAGGACTCGCCCTCGTCCTGTTCGTATCCGGCGTCATCGAAGGGTTCGTCACCCCTTCGGGTCTTCCGACCTGGGCTCGCATCACCATCGGCTTCGCCGCCGAGCTGGCCTTCCTCGCCTACGTCTACATCCTGGGCGGCAGGGCGGCACGAGCCGGCGACGCAGGCGACGTGGCGGCAGCCGAACGAAGCGCCGAACTGCCGGTGGCAGCCTGATGTGCGTACGGCCTGCCGGGCCTGCTAGTGTCTTCCTCGCCCCAAAAACCGTTGACACGGCGGACTGGGGGAGGTAGATTTTACTAGTTGCCTCGAACTGGACAAGTTCGGGTGCAACCGTTAGATTTACATCGCTCTCACCGGAAATTGAATTTCCGCAGAGCCTTTTGATTCCCATCATCATGGAACATGAAGCCGACTGGTTCGGCATTTTGCTTCTGATAAAGTTGAATCAGCGGAAAGGCAAGGCCACTTCAACGGCCACCGGAAATCAAATTCGAACCGGAAACGGTACGGAATGAGTCTGGTAAGGTTGAAATCGTCGGAAAGGGAAGCGCGAAAGCGAAGAACTGGAAAGCGAAAATGCGAGACCCGCTTCGACCGGGAATCGGACACGAAAGAGTCTGATAGAGTCGGA
>NZ_JBVHOQ010000040.1:0-79930 GCF_055568375.1 Streptomyces sp. NPDC026062 | reverse complement strand
TGGCGGACACGGGTGATCTTGGTCGAGAACCCGTCTACCAGGAGCTTCGTCGTTCCGTACAGCCGGCAACCTCCAACACCTCACCGCCACAGCCACGTTGAAAAAGGCTCACTGACCGACCGCACACCCATACCGGCCCCGTCCGCGTGCTGCCCCCGTGGCGCACGGGCGGGGCTACTGCGCGTCCTGGCACTCGTCCTCGCCGCTCCGGTCGCGTACGTAGGTGCCTGGCTGCGGCACGGTGTAGACGTACCCGAGTTCCCGCAAGTGCCGCACCGCGCGGCGGGCGGTGTCCCGAGCCACGCCCCATCGCTGAATCAATGAGGACTCCGAGGGGATCGGGCGGTCAACGGCGAGCGTGCCCGACTCGATGTCCCGGATGATCTCCGCCGCGATCTGCTGATACGGCGGCATCGGGGCTTCGTAATCAATGCTCGGGCTCATGGGGACCGGCCCGGTCACTCCGTCAGGGGCAGGCACTCCGCGAGCAGGCCGACGACGTCGTGCCAGGCGCGCCGGGCATGCCGCGGGTGGTATCCGACGCCGGGGCGCACGGTGTGGCCGACCGACGGGTGGTGAAAGGCGTGCAGGGCCCCGCCGTAGACCGTGAGGCGCCAGTCGACGCCCGCGGCCTGCATCTCGGCCGTGAACGCGTCCCGTTGCGCGGGCGGCATGATCGGGTCTTCCGACCCGACCCCGGCCCACACCGGGCACCGGATGCGCGCCGCCTCGTCCGGCCTGCCGGTGATCAGCCCGTTGACGGTCGCGATCGCGCGCAGGCCGACGCCGTCGCGCCCGAGTTCCAGCGCGATCGCGCCTCCGGTGCCGTAGCCCACGGCGGCGATCCGGTCGGGGTCGGTCCGGGGTTCTGCGCGCAGCACGTCGAGCGCGGCGTGGCCGATGCCCCGCATCCGTTCCGGGTCGGCGAGCAGCGGCATGCAACGGGCCAGCATCTCCTCGGGGTCGTCCAGATAGCGTCCCCCATGGATGTCGAAGGCAAGTGCCACGTAACCCAGTTCGGCGAGGGCGTCGGCCCGGCGTCGCTCGATGTCGCTGAGCCCTGTGCCCTCCGGCCCGAGCAGCACCGCGGGCCCGCGGCCGGTCCCGGCCGGGAGCGCGAGGTGCCCGGTCATCGTCAGACCGTCGGCCGGGTACTCGACCGTGCGCGTGGTAGTCGTCGTCATGGGACCGGACGGTAGTGATCGCCGGGCGTGGCCGGGCCGGGGTTCACCGCCGGCGGAACCGAGCGGGTGTCCCGCCGGCCGCGGTCACCGCTGAGCCCGGTCCGTTCGTCCGGCACCCCGGACACGCAGGTGCGAGCCCTCAGCCCCGCGCCGGTGCCGCGGGGCTCAGGTACTCCGTGACCGACCGCGCGTCCGCGGCGGGGGTGATCAGCCCGATGTGGTTGTCCGGGCGGACCAGGACCAGGACGTCCTCGCCGGGCCCGATGCCGTATGCCGAGCGGGCGTGGCCCTCGTCGTCGGCCAGGCCGTGCGTGCCGCCCGCGTCCACTCCGTACGCCCGCAGTTCGCCCTCGTGCGCGGCCGACGCCTCCCGCAGCGCGGGTGCCGTGCCCGCGCCGAAGCCGAGCAGGGTGAAGTGCGGTCCGGCGAAGGCCTCGAACAGGCGGCGGGGGGTGCCGGTGGTCAGGTCGCGGCAGGGAGCGTCCGGGGCGCGGTCGCCCGCGCGCAGCCGGGGCGTGGCGCCGAGGCGGGCCAGCGAGCTCCAGGGGTAGCCGTCCCCCGGGTTGCGGGTCCGCGGTGTGTTCGCCGAGTCCAGGCCGCCGCCCGGCTTCCTGATCGCCTCCATCGTGGCCCGCAGCCGCTCCGCGCTGAGCTTCAGGACGTCGGCCGCGACGGGCAGCCGTTCCTCCTCGTACGTGTCGAGCAGGGCCGGAGCGGCCTGCCCGGAGGCTGCGCGGGCGAGCTTCCAGCCGAGGTTGTACGCGTCCTGGATGCCGGTGTTCATGCCCAGCCCTCCGGCGATGGCATGCACATGTGCGGCGTCGCCCGCCAGGAACACCCGGCCCACCCGGTAGCGGTCCGCCATGCGTTCGTTGACGCGGTACGTGGAGAGCAGCTCGGCCTGCGACAGCCGGTCGCCCGGCAGTCCGGTGTGCCGGGCGAACAGCCGTTGGAAGCTCTCCAGCGACGGGGGTACGGGAGCGCCGTCGGGGCCGGTCTCGGGGGCGGCCTGGAACCACCAGCCCGACCGGGTGCCGGGGATCGGGCAGAGCATCACGGCGCCGTCCTCGTCGAACCACTGGTGCCAGAAGCCCCGGTCCAGCCCCTGCACCTCGACATCGCCGCAGACCATCGTCTGCGTCTCGTCGGTCTTCCCCTCGAACGGGACGCCCAGCAGTTTGCGTACCGCGCTGTGCGCGCCGTCGCAGCCGACGACGTACCGCGCCTCGATCTGCCCGCCGTCGGCGAGCGTGGCGGTCACGGAGGTGCCGTCCTGTGCCAGCCCGACGAGTTCCCGGCCGAGTCCGACCCGTACGCCGTACGTCGCGAGCCGGTCCCGCAGGACCTCCTCCAGCTGCCACTGGGCGACCGTCCGGGGCCGGGCGTACGGGGAGTCCGGTGTCGGGTGGACGTCCGCGAAGGGATCGGCGTCGGCGATCGCCACCCCGCCCCGGTACTTGCGCATCGGCAGCGGCGCGGCCCCGGCGGCCAGCACCTCGTCGACGACGCCCAGGTCCTCAAGGACCTCCAGCGAGCGAGAGTTGGGACCCTTGGCCCGGGAGCTGCGAGGGAACCGAGGGGTCTTGTCGATGATCGTCACATTGACGGCGCGCCGGGCCAGATCGATGGCCAGGGTCAGTCCGGTCGGCCCGGAGCCGACGATCAGCACGGTGGTCGGGGATGTGGGCATGGGTACTCCTCGGTTGCGTGTCCGCGGACATCAAGAGAAACGCAACCGAGTTAAAAACGCAACTAAGTAATTGTTTGAGGAGGGGTGACGGCCTCGGCCGGCGCCGGGGTGACCTGCTGTGCCGCGGCCAGTCGCGCGGCCTGCGCCCGCAGTCTTGTGCGCCGCGAGGTCCGCAGCGCGTCCCAGGTCAGCAGGGTGAGAGCGAGCCAGACCAGCCCGAAGCCGGCCCACCGCTCCGGGGGCATCGCCTCGTGGAAGTAGACGATGCCGAGAACGAACTGGAAGACCGGTGCGAGGTACTGCAACAGCCCGAGGGTGGAGAGCGGCACACGGATCGCCGCCGCACCGAACAGGATCAGCGGGACGGCGGTCACCAGGCCGGTCGCCGCGAGCAGCGCGGCGTGGCCGGCGCCCTCGGAGGTGAACGTCGAATCGCCCTGCGTGGCAAGCCACACCAGATAGCCGAGCGCGGGCACGAACAGCACGGCGGTCTCGGCGGTGAGCGATTCCAGGCCGCCCATGTTGACCTTCTTCTTCACCAGTCCGTACGTCGCGAACGAGAAGGCCAGCACCAGCGAGATCCACGGCGGCTGCCCGTAGCCGATCGCCAGCACGAGCACCGCGGCGACGCCGGTGCCGACCGCCACCCACTGGGCGGGGCGCAGCCGTTCGCCGAGGAGCAGGACGCCCATGGCGATGGTGACCAGCGGATTGATGAAGTAGCCGAGCGATGCCTCGACGACGTGTCCGTTGTTCACGGACCAGATGTACAGGCCCCAGTTGACGGTGATCACGGCCGCGGCGACGCTGATCAGCCCCAGCTTCTTCGGCTGCCGGAGCAGCTCGCCCATCCAGGACCAGCGGCGCAGGACGAGCAGGGCGATGCCGACGACGCCCAGGGACCAGACCATGCGGTGGGCGAGGATCTCGACCGCGCCGGACGGCTTCAGCAGGGGCCAGAAGAGCGGGACGACGCCCCACAGGCCGTAGGCCGCGATGCCGGACAGGAGTCCGGCCCGCTCTTCGTTCGTTCCCTTCACGGGCCCCTCCTGGCAGGTGTCGGCCGACGGCCGCGTCGGCCTGACGAAGGTAGCGCCGGTGAGCCCCGGTGTCATAGCCGTATCGCCAGACGGTCATGACGCCGGGATCCGGACCCGGGGGAGCGCTGTGCGGCCGGGCGTCCGCTGGGCGGCGGCCGTTGCGGTGACGGTCTCGGCCGGGCGTCTGCCGGGCCGGGACTGCCGTGCGGTGACGGTCCCGGCCTGGCGTCTACCGGGCCGCGACTGCGGCGGCCACGGTCTCGGCGAGCGGTGTCGTCGGGCGGCCGATCAGCCGGGCCAGGTCGCCGCCGGTGTGGGCCAGCCGGCCCCGGCCGATCGCCTCGTCCACGTCGGTGAGGATCGCCGCGAAGAACTCGGGTACGCCGGCGCCGACCAGGATCTCCTGGTGCGTGGCGGCCGGGACGTTCTTGTAGGTGATCTCCTTGCCGGAGGCCCTGGCGATCTCGGCGGCGTACTCCGCGAGCGACCAGGCGACGTCTCCGCTGAGTTCGTACGCCTTGCCCAGGTGCCCCTCGCCGGTCAGGACGGCCGCCGCGGCGGCGGCGTAGTCGGCGCGGGTGGCCGAGGCGATCCTGCCCTCACCCGCGTTGGCCACGACGGCGCCGTGGGCCAGGACCGGGGCCAGGTTGGCGGTGTAGTTCTCCGTGTACCAGCCGTTGCGCAGGAACGTGTACGGCAGGCCGGAGTCCAGGATCAGCTGCTCGGTCACCTTGTGCTCGTCCGCCAGCCGGAAGTCCGCGTCGGGCCCGCCGAGGACGCCGGTGTACGCGAGCTGGGCCACGCCCGCCGCCTTCGCCGCCTCGATGACCGCGGTGTGCTGCGGGACGCGGCTGCCGACCTCACTGCCGGAGATGAGCAGCACCCGGTCGCCGGCCCGGAAGGCACCGGTCAGTGTCTCGGGACGGCCGTAGTCGGCGATCCGGAGCTCGATGCCACGGGCGGCGAGGCCCGCGGCCTTCTCCTTGTCGCGGACGACGGCGGCGATCCCGTCGGCGGGGACGGTGGTCAGCAACTGCTCGACGACGAGGCGGCCGAGCTCTCCGGTGGCTCCGGTGACGACGATGCTCATGGGGTATTTCTCCTCTTTCAAAGCTTTCAAGGCTTTCGAAGCTTTAGGAGTCTTCGAGTCTTTTGGAAGCTTCTGGATGCTCATGTTCGTGTTCGCGTGTTCTGGTACTCACCGTAAGGGAGGTGCTAACCAAACGAAAGTACCCACTTTGAAGTAAGGTACTGGCATGAGCGTAAGCAGTACGGAGCGACAGCCCGAGGTACGGAACGACGTGCGGTCCGATGTGCGGCTCGGTGAATGGCTTGCGGCGGGGCCCGATGTGCGGCAGCCGATGTGCCCCTCCCGGCTGGTCCTCGAACACGTCACCAGCCGCTGGGGCGTACTCGTGCTCGCCGCCCTGCTGGAGCGCTCGTACCGCTTCAGCGAACTGCGCCGCGAGGTCGGCGGCGTCAGCGAGAAGATGCTGACGCAGACGCTCCGGACCCTGGAGCGCGACGGCTTCGTGGAGCGGGACGCCAAGCCGGTGATCCCGCCGAGGGTGGACTACACGCTCACCGCGCTGGGCCGGGAGGCCGCCGGGCAGGTGTGGGAGCTGGCGCGCTGGTCGGAGCGGAGCCTGGACGCGGTGGACGCGGCGCGTGCGGCATACGACGCGCGCCAGGAGGGCCGGCCCTCCGCCTGAGCAGGGCGGCGGCGCGATGGCGTGGTCCGCGCGCCCGGTGGCCGGGCCCGGCGCGGTCCGCGCGCCCGGTGGTCAGGCCCGCTGATTCCGGCGCCGCTCCTCCACCGCGCGCAGCTCCCGCGACACGTCGAACGGCAGGACCGTCACCACCACGTGCGGCAGTTGCGCCAGCGACTTCGCCATCTTCTCGCCCGTGCCCCGGTGCAGCATCTTGCCGAGCGGGTTGCTGTACGTACGCCGGGGCACCAGGACCGTCACCCAGGTCTCCCCGTCCTCCGTGGTCCGGTACGCCAGCTCCTTCATCGCATGCCGCAGCCGGCGGTCGGGGCACGCCACCTGCTCCAGCGCCACGGAGGTGGCGGCCGTCCTCTCCCAGCGGGCGGCCAGCCGCCTGGCGTACGCCTCGTCGATCGCGAAGTGCACTGCCCTGATCTCGTCGGGGCGCAGCTCATGGGCGTACCGCAGGGCCTTCAGCGTCGCCAGGTCGAGCGCCTCGACCAGGACCAGGACCAGATGGCGGCGGAAGGCGACCCGGTCCGCGCCGGGGGACTGGATGCCCTGGAGCACGGCGGCCTCGCGGCGGTACTCGCGGTTGATCCGCGTCAGCGCCCACACCCCGAGCGGGAACACCACCACGACCAGCCAGGCCCCCTCCGTGAACTTGGTGACCGCGAAGATCAGCACGACGGCGGCCGAGGTGAACGCGGCGAGTCCGTTGAGCACCACCTTCACCCTGCGGTACGGCTCGCGGCGCCGCAGGTGGTAGACGGCCAGCCCGGACCCCGCCATCGTGAAGGCGGTGAACACGCCGATCGCGTACAGCGCCACCAGCTTGTCCACGCTCGCACCGGTCGCCAGCAGCAGCGCCAGAGAGACGACGGTCAGCGCGATGATTCCGTTGGAGAACGCGAGACGGTGCCCGCGCCGGGTCAGTACGCGAGGCAGGAACCGGTCCTCGGCGACGAAGCTCGCCAGGTACGGGAAGCCGGTGAACGGGGTGTTCGCCCCGGTGTAGAGGATCAGCGCGGTCGCCAGCTGTACGAAGACCAGCCCGGCCGTGCCCAGGGCGCCGGTCCCGAAGGCCAGATGGGCCTCCTGCGCGATGACGGTCGGGGTGCCGTCGGTGTACGGGACGGCGTGGGTGAAGTGCGCCAGCGTGGAGACCCCGAGCACCAGGACACCGAGGATCGCGCTCATGGCGAGGAGGGTCCGGCGGGCGTTGCGGCCCTGGGGTTCGCGGAAGGTGGAGATTCCGTTGGAGATCGCTTCGAGCCCGGTGAGGGACGAACCGCCGTTGGCGAACGCGCGCAGCACGATGAAGAGCGAGGCGCCGTAGAGCCAGCCGTCGCCCGGGGTGCCGAGCGGCACGACACCGGCGGCGTTCGGATCGGCGTGCGGGAGGCCGCCGGTGAGCCCGCGCAGCGCCGAGACGAGGAGGACCAGGCCGATGGCGGCCATGAACAGATAGGCGGGCAGCGCGAAGATCCGGCCCGCCTCACGGACCCCGCGCAGATTCCCGTACGCGAGGATCACGATCACGGCGACGGAGACCGGGAGCTGGAGGTGGTCCAGCCCGGTGAAGCCGCCGCCGGCCAGATGGGCGAGCGAGATGAGGGCGTTCGTACCGGCGGAGACCTGCACGGCGACGGTCACGATGTAGTCGACGAGCAGCGCCACGGCGGCGATCTGCGCGACGTTCGGCCCGAAGTTCTCGCGGGCCACGACGTACGACCCCCCGGCCCGGGTGTAGATCGTCACCACATCGCTGTAACAGAGCGTCAGCAGCAGCAGGACCAGCAGGATCGCGAACGTGACCGGCATGAGCAGGGTGAACGCGGCGGCGCCGACGACGGGGACGAGGACCCGGAGCATCTCCTCGGAGCCGTACGCGGACGAGCTGATGCAGTCGGACGCGAGCACCCCGAGCGCCGTCCGGTTGCTGAGCTTCTCGTCGCTGATGTGCTCGGTGGTCAGCGGCTTGCCCAGCAGCCGTCTCTTGACGAGGTAGGCCGGGCGGTCCAGGGTCATGGCCCCATCGTGCGCGGCGGCCGGGCTGGCGCCGGTGTGCCAGCGCCGGGACCGGCGAAAGTCAGCCCGTTCGGCCACGTGGCGCGGCCCCCGGTGGGGGATGTGGTGAGGGATCCCGGGGGCCGCGCCGATCGGTGGAACAGGCCGGACGGGCTGATCCGGCCGGGCCACAGGTCCTGCCCGCTGCCGCGCAGGACCGGCAGCGGGCAGACCGGTCGGCCGAGTGGGCCGGAGAGCCGGTCGGCCGAGTGGGCCGGCCGGCCCCGACAAGCCCTAGCCGACGACCGTCCAGTTGTCGCTGCCCGCGAGCAGCGCCCCGAGGTCGCCCTTGCCCCGCTGGTCGATCGCGGTGTCGAGCTGGTCGGCCATGAGGGTGTCGTAGACCGGCCGTTCGACGTCGCGCAGCACCCCGATCGGCGTGTGGTGCAGGGTGTCCGGATCGGCCAGCCTGCTGAGCGCGAAGGCGGTGTTCGGAGACGCGGCGTGCGCGTCGTGGACGAGGATCTGCGACCGGTTCTCCTCGGTGACCGCGACCACCTTCAGATCGCCCGTCAGGGAGTCCCGTACGACCCCCTTGGACCCGTCCGTGCCGAAGAGGACCGGCTGCCCGTGCTCCAGGCGGATCACCGCCTCCTGGGCCCGTTCCTTGTCCTTCAGGGCCTCGAACGCGCCGTCGTTGAAGATGTTGCAGTTCTGGTAGATCTCCACCAGCGCCGTACCGGGGTGGTCGGCCGCCGCGCGCAGCACGCTCGTGAGGTGCTTGCGGTCGGAGTCGACGGTACGGGCGACGAACGAGGCCTCCGCGCCGATGGCGAGGGACACCGGGTTGAAGGGCGCGTCGAGCGAGCCCATCGGTGTCGACTTGGTGATCTTTCCGACCTCGGAGGTGGGGGAGTACTGCCCCTTGGTGAGCCCGTAGATCCGGTTGTTGAACAGCAGGATCTTCAGGTTCACATTGCGGCGCAGCGCGTGGATGAGGTGGTTGCCGCCGATGGACAGCGCGTCGCCGTCACCGGTGACCACCCAGACGCTCAGGTCCCGCCGGGAGGAGGCGAGTCCGGTGGCGATCGCCGGGGCGCGGCCGTGGATCGAGTGCATCCCGTAGGTGTTCATGTAGTACGGGAAACGGGAGGAGCAGCCGATACCGGAGACGAAGACGATGTTCTCCTTCGCCAGTCCGAGCTCGGGCATGAAGCCCTGCACGGCGGCGAGGACCGCGTAGTCACCGCAGCCGGGGCACCAGCGCACTTCCTGGTCGGACTTGAAGTCCTTCATGGACTGCTTGGCCTCGGACTTGGGCACCAGCTGGAGGAGTTCGTTGGTCTCAGGCATCGATGGCCTCCTGGAGGGCCGTCGCAAGCTGCTCGGCCTTGAACGGCATGCCGTTGACCTGGTTGTAACTGTGCGCGTCCACCAGGTACTTGGCCCGGATGAGCGTGGCCAGCTGCCCGAGGTTCATCTCGGGTACGACCACCTTGTCGTAACGCTTCAGCACCTCGCCGAGATTCCGTGGGAACGGGTTGAGGTGGCGCAGATGGGCCTGCGCGATCGGCTGCCCGGCGGCGCGCAGCCGCCGGACGGCCGCGGTGATGGGGCCGTACGTCGATCCCCAGCCGAGCACCAGGGTCTTCGCCTCCGCCGGGTCGTCGACCTCCAGGTCGGGGACCTCGATGCCGTCGATCTTGGCCTGGCGGGTGCGGACCATGAAGTCGTGGTTGGCGGGGTCGTACGAGATGTTGCCGGTGCCGTCCTGCTTCTCGATGCCGCCGATGCGGTGTTCGAGGCCGGGGGTGCCCGGTACGGCCCAGGGGCGGGCCAGGGTCTGCGGGTCGCGCTTGTACGGCCGGAAGACCTCGGTGCCGTCGGCCAGCTCGTGGTTCGGGCCGTGGGCGAACTGGACGCGCAGGTCGGGGAGTTCGTCGACCTCCGGGATGCGCCACGGCTCGGAGCCATTGGCCAGGTAGCCGTCGGAGAGCAGGAAGACCGGGGTGCGGTAGGTCAGGGCGATCCGGGCGGCGTCGAGCGCCGCGTCGAAGCAGTCCGCCGGGGTCCTCGGGGCCACGATCGGCACCGGGGCCTCGCCGTTGCGCCCGTACATGGCCTGGAGCAGGTCGGCCTGCTCGGTCTTGGTCGGGAGCCCGGTGGACGGGCCGCCGCGCTGGATGTCGATGATGAGCAGCGGGAGTTCGAGGGAGACGGCCAGACCGATCGTCTCGGACTTGAGCGCCACGCCGGGGCCGGAGGTGGTCGTGACCGCGAGGCTGCCGCCGAACGCCGCACCGAGCGCGGCACCGATCCCGGCGATCTCGTCCTCGGCCTGGAAGGTGCGCACGCCGAAGTTCTTGTGCTTGCTGAGCTCGTGCAGGATGTCGGAGGCCGGGGTGATCGGGTACGAGCCCAGGTACAGCGGCAGATCCGCCTGCCGGCCCGCGGCGATCAGACCGTAGGACAGGGCCAGGTTCCCCGAGATGTTGCGGTACGTGCCGGTGGGGAAGGCCTGCGTCGCCGGGGCCACCTCGTAGCTGACCGCGAAGTCCTCGGTGGTCTCCCCGAAGTTCCAGCCGGCCCGGAACGCCGCCACGTTCGCCTCGGCGATCTGCGGCTTCTTGGCGAACTTGGCCCGCAGGAACGTCTCCGTGCCCTCGGTCGGCCGGTGGTACATCCAGGAGAGCAGCCCCAGCGCGAACATGTTCTTGGAACGCTCGGCCTCCTTGCGGGAGAGCCCGAACTCCTTCAGCGCCTCGATGGTGAGCGTGGTCAGCGGCACCGGATGGACGTTGTACGCCTCCAGCGAGCCGTCCTCCAGCGGGCTGGTCTCGTAACCCACCTTCGCCATGGGCCGCTTGGTGAACTCATCGGTGTTGACGATGATCTCGGCGCCGCGCGGGACATCGGCGATGTTGGCCTTGAGCGCGGCCGGATTCATCGCCACCAGGACGTTCGGCGCGTCGCCCGGGGTCAGGATGTCGTGGTCGGCGAAGTGGAGCTGGAACGAGGACACGCCCGGCAGGGTTCCTGCGGGGGCGCGGATCTCGGCGGGGAAGTTCGGCAGCGTGGAGAGGTCGTTTCCGAAGGACGCGGTCTCCGAGGTGAACCGGTCACCCGTGAGCTGCATGCCGTCTCCGGAGTCACCCGCGAAGCGGATGATCACCCGGTCCAGGCGGCGGATCTCTTTCTCGCCGGTGCCTGCTGTTGCGGACTGGGGGGCTCGCTGTCCCCCTACGAGTGCCTCACTGGCCTCGTCGGCCTGTTCGGCTGGGCTACTGACCTGGCTGGTCACTTACTGGACCTCCCTCGGCGCGGCGGCTCGGAACCATCCGGCCCGCCGGCGGTCCCCAGCCCCACCCTACGTCTGTAAGGGTCGCCTTCCTCTGGCCGATCACATGATGGACGGCTTTTTGAGACGCTTTTCGGTGTTGTTCCGTCATGATTCACCAGCCGCCGGGATCCCCGTTGGACCCTCGCTGGAGTCATTCGTGGGTGAACCGCCGGTTCCGCTTGTTCCCGCCCGCTCCCGCCCTTCGTGCGGCCGGACGCGGACCTCGTGTTCTGCCCGGGTCCGGCCCGGACGGGCGCTATCTGACAGGGTGTCAGATAATCGGATGCGGCATCAGGAGTTCAGATAGGTAAGTACGGCCAGAACCCGTCGGTGGTCACCGTCGCTGGGGGAGAGTCCCAGCTTCAGGAAGATGTTGCTCACGTGCTTCTCCACCGCGCCGTCGCTCACGACGAGCTGCCTGGCCACCGCCGAGTTCGTCCGCCCCTCCGCCATCAGGCCGAGCACCTCGCGCTCACGTGGCGTCAGCCCGGCCAGGACGTCCTGTTTCCGGCTGCGGCCCAGCAGCTGCGCCACCACCTCGGGGTCCAGCGCCGTGCCGCCCTGGGCCACCCGGACCACCGCGTCGACGAACTCGCGGACGTCGGCGACCCGGTCCTTCAGCAGATAGCCCACACCCCGGCTGGACCCGGCCAGCAGCTCGGTGGCGTACTGCTCCTCGACGTACTGCGAGAGGACCAGCACCCCGATCCCCGGGTACTCCTTGCGCAGCCGCACCGCGGCCCGCACGCCCTCGTCCGTGTGCGTGGGCGGCATCCGCACATCGGCGACCACCACATCGGGCAGCTCGTCCTGCCCGGCGAGGCCGCTCACCGTCTTGATCAACGCCTCCGCGTCGCCGACCCCCGCCACGACGTCATGCCCGAGATCGGTCAGCAACCGGGTGAGTCCCTCCCGGAGCAGTACCGAATCCTCGGCGATGACTACGCGCACCCTGTCCTCCACCACGACGCTGAATCCCCACTGCTTGCTGTTCCCGCCCGTATGCCGTCCAGCATCCCGCATTCCGGAGTCCTGGTGGCCCGTGTCCCGGCATCTCGGCGTCTCGGTATCGGCAGTGACGTCGTGAGACCGGGCGGGGTCGCGCCGGTGGCGGGCCGGGCGCGCCACCGGCGGGGGAGCGCTGGTGGCGGGCCGGGCTTCGGGGGACCGGGAACGCCCCGGAACGCCCCGGATGGGGTTCAGCCGCGCCAGGGCAGCTCGGCCGTCACCTTCGTGGGGCCGCCCAGGGGGGACTCGACGACGAGGATCCCGTCCACCGCGTCCAGCCGCTCGGTCAGACCGGCCAGACCGCCGCCCGACGCCGGGCCGGCTCCGCCGCGTCCGTTGTCGGTGACCTGGATCAGCAGCCGGTCCGCCGAGCGCCAGACATCGACGGACGCCGAACGCGCCCCGCTGTGCTTGCTGACGTTCTGGAGCAGTTCGGACACGGTGAAGTAGGCGATGCCCTCGATGGCCTGCGCGGGACGGGAGGACAGGTCGACCTCGACGGTGACGGGGACGGTGCAGCGGGAGGCGATGGCGGAGAGTGCGGCGTCCAGGCCCCGGTCGGTGAGGACGGCGGGGTGGATGCCTCGGGCCAGGTCGCGGAGTTCCTGGAGGGCGACCTTCACTTCGCCGTGGGCCTCGTCGACCATCTTGGCGGCGGCCTCCGGGTCGTCCGTCAGCTTCTCCTTGGCCAGCCCCAGCCCCATGGCGAGGGCGACGAGCCGGGCCTGGGCCCCGTCGTGGAGGTCGCGTTCGATGCGGCGCAGGTCGGCGGCGGCGGTGTCGACCACCACGCCCCGGTCCGACTCCAGCTCCGTGACCCGGGTCGCCAGCCGCGACGGGCCCAGCAGCCCGGCCACCATCAGCCGGTCCACCGCGGCCAGACCGCGGATGACCCACGCCGTGACCAGGACGACCGCCAGCCCGAAGGCACTGGTCAGCGCGAGCTCGACCGGTGTGTCCAGGTAGACCTGGTGGGTAGCGTCGCCGTACAGCTGAACCCCCTCGACCCCCGTGTACGTGGGGAAGATCCAGTGCCACAGCGGGTACGTGAGGGCCGCCCAGCCCCACGACCACATAGTGAGCGAGACGCAGAACGCGAAGACCGCCCACGGGAAGTGCAGCAGCGCGTAGAGCAGATGCCGCCAGGACACCCCGCTCTTCAGGACCGCTCCGATCCAGGACATCGCACCGCCGGTTCGGCCCCGTACCGGCGCGGGGTCTGCCACGTCCAGCTTGAGCAGACCGCGCGCACGGGCCCGCTCCAGCGCGCCGAAGCCGCGGCACATGGCGAGGCCGGCGGCCAGGACGGGGATGCCCAGGAAGGTGATGAGCAGTCCTGCGCCCACCGAGGTCATGGTGATCGCGAAGACGAACAGCACGGTACTGATCGGCAGGCTCAGCATCAGATAGCCGAACTCGCGCCAGGTCCTGGCCTCAAGAGGGGCGCGCAGGGCGGGCGGCAGGACGTGCTTCGTGGCGAGGTGGCTCCCGCGACCGCTCTCCGGCCGCCGGGGGTCCCGGGGGTCCCGGGGGTCCCGTGTGTCCGGTCCGTATGCCGTGGCCATGGGTTCCGTCCGTTTCTTCCGCGTCTGCTTCGTCTTCATCGGTGAGTTCACCGCTGGGTGCCGGTGTGCTGAGCACTGTGTGTCTGAGCACGGTGTGCGGCGCGCTGGGCGCTGCGGGGTCTGAGTGCTGTGCGTTTGCGTGTCTGTGTGCCTGCTTCAAGAGTGCTGGGCCGCGCGCCCGCGCACCATGAGGGCGGTATCCCTGTTCGGCCGGGGGTTTTCCCTACCCCCGGGCCTTTCGGGTGCCGAGGTCAGGCCGTCCGGGCGCGGGCTGCGGCCTTCTCGCTCTCCCGGTCGCGCCAGGGCAGCTCAGCGGTGACGGTCGTCGGGCCACCGGCCGGGGAATCGAGGACGAACAGTCCGTCGACGGCCCCGAGCCGCTCGGCGAGCCCCGCCATCCCCGTACCGCCGTCCATCGAGGCTCCGCCGCGTCCGTTGTCGGTGACCTGGATCAGCAGCCGGTCCGCCGAGCGCCAGACATCGACGGACGCCGAACGCGCCCCGCTGTGCTTGCTGACGTTCTGGAGCAGTTCGGACACGGTGAAGTAGGCGATGCCCTCGATGGCCTGTGCCGGCCGCCCCGGCAGATCCACCCGCACCGTGACGGGGACGGTGCAGCGGGAGGCGATGGCGGAGAGTGCGGCGTCCAGGCCCCGGTCGGTGAGGACGGCGGGGTGGATGCCTCGGGCCAGGTCGCGGAGTTCCTGGAGGGCGACCTTCACTTCGCCGTGGGCCTCGTCGACCATCTTGGCGGCGGCCTCCGGGTCGTCCGTCAGCTTCTCCTTGGCCAGCCCCAGCCCCATGGCGAGGGCGACGAGCCGGGCCTGGGCCCCGTCGTGGAGGTCGCGTTCGATGCGGCGCAGGTCGGCGGCGGCGGTGTCGACCACCACGCCCCGGTCCGACTCCAGCTCGGCGATCCGGCGTTCCAGCTCGTCGGAGGGCGACAGCAGCCCGCGCACCATGCCCCGGTCCGCGTTGGTCATGAACCGCGCCATATAGGGGAGCACGGGCCACAGGACGAAGAGACTCACGAGCGTCACCGCGAACGTGACCACGCCCCAGGGCAGCCGTATGAAGCAGTACAGCACCGCGCGCCAGCCGACCGGGTCCTTCAGGCTCGACCACAGCCAGGCGAAGAACCCCTCGTCCCGGCGGACCCGGGCCAGCGGGCTCGGCTCGTCGATCCGCAGCCCGAGCAGCCCCCGTGCCCGGCCCCGCTCGGCCCGGCCCAGCAACCGGGCACCCTGGAGCCCCAGCGCCAGCAACGGCAGACCGATCACCGTGACCGCCAGCCCCACACCGATGGAGACCAACAGCACGGTGTACACGAATCCGGCGATCGCCATCGGGAGATTGCAGAGGAGATGCGCGATCTCCTTCCACGTCCACCGTTCGAAGGCGAAGCGGACAGGGGGCGGCCCGTCGTGATCGGGTACCTGAGGGCTCATGGTCATGCGTCCAGCCTGCCGGGCCCGGCTCCCGGACGCCATGGGGCTCATGGGTGGGCGCGAAGTAGGGATATCCCCACCAGTTGCCCGACGCAACTGCTTACCGTCTCTTTACAGGGCCTAGACTCCCGTGCGTACAGATCGTCGGACAGGTTCTGAGGGAGCGAGGGGGCGGACGTGAGGGACGTGGCGGACGTGACTGGCCTGCCGGGATCGACCGTCCTGGCGTCGGACTACTTCCACAGCTACTCGGTGATCGGACTGCTCGCGGTGATCGGCGTGCTGTTCGTCGCCGTGGCCTTCGGAGCCGGCCGGCTGCTGCGCCCCGTGGTGCCGACGCCGGAGAAACTCCTCACGTACGAATGCGGCGTGGACCCCGTGGGAGAGGGCTGGGCACACACCCAGGTCCGCTACTACGTGTACGCCTTCCTGTACGTGATCTTCGCCGTCGACTCGATTTTCCTGTTCCCGTGGGCGACCGTCTTCGCCGCGCCGGGATACGGCGCGACGACGCTGGTGGAAATGTTCATCTTCCTCGGTTTCCTGGCCGTGGGACTGCTCTACGCATGGAAGAAGGGCGTCCTCGAATGGACGTGACGAGCCCGTCGTCCTCCGAGTCGGGTGCGGAATCCGCTCCCGTACCCACGTTCCTCCCGGAGCCGAAACGCCTGGGCGTGCTCTCCCGGCTGGCGCCCGAGCCGATGAAGGTGGTCCTCAACTGGGGCCGTCGCTACAGCCTCTGGGTCTTCAACTTCGGACTCGCCTGCTGCGCCATCGAGTTCATCGCCGCCTCCATGGCGCGCCACGACTTCATCCGGCTCGGCGTGATCCCCTTCGCGCCGGGCCCCCGCCAGGCCGACCTCATGATCGTCTCCGGCACGGTGACGGACAAGATGGCGCCCGCGGTGAAGCGGCTGTACGAGCAGATGCCCGAGCCCAAGTACGTCATCTCCTTCGGCGCCTGCTCCAACTGCGGCGGCCCGTACTGGGACTCGTACTCCGTGACGAAGGGCGTCGACCAGATCATCCCGGTCGACGTCTACGTGCCCGGCTGCCCGCCCCGGCCGGAGGCCCTGCTCCAGGGCATTCTCAAGCTCCAGGAGAAGATCGCGCGCGAGTCGCTGGGTGAGCGCTACGCGACGGGCGGCGGCAGCCGGCCCTCCACCGCCGCGCTCCGCAGCGGACTGGTCGCCGCACCGCCGGTACCGGGCCCGTCGGGGGAGGAGCGGAAGTGACCGACGCCGCGAGCGCCGATAACGCTGAGAGCGCTGAGAACGTCGCGAGCGCCGAGAACGCCGAGAACGCCGAGAACGCCGAGAACGCTGAGAACGTCGCGAGCGCCGTGAGCTACGACCGGCTGCCGGACGCCGTCGCCGAGATCTTCGGCGCGGACGCCACGGCGGAGCAGGCGTACGACCTGCTGACCGTCGACGTACCGCCCGCGTCCTGGATCGCCGCCCTCGAAACGGCGCGTGACGGGCTCGGCTGCACCTACTTCGACTGGCTGAGCGCCGTGGACGAACCGGGCACCGGCTTCCGCGTCTGCGCCCACGTCGCCGCGCTCCCGGCCGAGGGCGGCGGTGTCCGGCGGCTGCTGGTCCGTACGACGGTTCCGCACGACGCGGCCGTGCTGCCCACCGCGATCGGCGTGTACGCCGGCGCGGCGTGGCACGAACGCGAGACCCACGAGATGTTCGGCATCGGTTTCGACGGGCACCCTCACCTGGTCCCGCTGCTGCTGCCCGAGGGCTTCGAGGGCCACCCCCTGCGCAAGGACTTCGTCCTCGCGGCACGCGTGGCGAAGGCCTGGCCGGGCGCCAAGGAGCCGGGCGAGTCGGAGCACGGCGGCCCGAAGCGCCGCACGATGCTGCCGCCCGGCGTTCCCGACCCGAACGAATGGGGCCCCCTGAAGGGCCGGCTCCCGTCGTCCCCCGCCCGCCCGGCGCGTGCGGCCAGGGCCGCAGGCGACCGCCCGGCCCGTCGCACCCGCACCGCGAGCGACGCCACGCCTGCGGCTCCGGCTGGGCCTGGCACGGGTCCGGCCGGGCCTGCGGCTTCGGCTGGTCCTGATGCCTCGAGTGGGCCTGGCGTCGGTTCGGGCGCGGGGCCGGATGCGGCGGCTGCCCCGGCCACGGAGCCGGCACCCCGGACGGCACCCGCGCGCCGTACGCGCAGCGCGTCGCAGGGCTCGGCCAGCCAGCGGACGGCGGCGACCCCGGAGGCGGGCGCGGACACGGGCCCGGACGCCGGCCAGGGCCAGGGATCGGGCTCGGGTACGGGTACGGCTGCGTCGGGTGCGGATCCGGCTTCCGGGGCGGGGCCGAGTTCGGCCAAGCCCTCGGCCTCGGCTTCGGGTGCTCCTTCGGCCCCGGCCGCGGACGCGCCGTGGCACGACGCCCGTCCGGCGTTCGACGAGCCGTCCCCCGCCCCGGCGTCCAGCGAGCCGTCCCCGGATCCGGCGTCCGGCGGACCGTCCCCCGAACCACCCCCTGAGCAGACTCCCAAGGCCCCCGAGCCGCCGCCCCACACCACCGCCGGAGGCGACCCCGAGTGAACGACGTACTGGACGTCGCCCTTCGCCTCGTCATCGTCTTCGCCGTGTTCATGGTCGTGCCCCTCGTCGTGGGTCAGGCCGAGCACAAGGTGATGGCCCACATGCAGGGCCGCCTCGGCCCCATGTACGCCGGCGGCTTCCACGGCTGGGCCCAGCTCGTCGCGGACGGTGTGAAGTTCGCGCAGAAGGAAGACATCGTCCCGGCCGAGGCCGACCGCCGGGTCTTCCAGCTCGCGCCCGCCGTCGCGCTGCTTCCGTACCTCCTCGTCCTCGTCGCGATCCCGATCGGGCCCGGTGAGGGGGCGGTGGGGCAGGTCGTCGACGCGGGCATCTTCTTCGTGCTCGCCGTGATGGGGATCGGCGTGCTCGGCTCCCTCATGGCCGGCTGGGCGTCCGCCAACAAGTTCTCGCTGCTCGGCGGTCTGCGTACCGCCGCTCAGCTGCTCGCGTACGAACTGCCCATGCTGCTCGCCGCGGCCTCCGTGGCCATGGCGGCCGGCACCGTCTCCCTCCCCGGCATCCTCGACGCCTTCGAGTGGTGGTGGCTGCCCTGGCAGATCGTCGGAGCCCTGGTCTTCTTCGTGGCCGGACTCGCCGAACTCCAGCGCCCGCCCTTCGACATGCCGGTCGCCGACTCGGAGATCATCTTCGGCGCCTACACCGAGTACACCGGCCTCCGCTTCGCGCTCTTCCTGCTCGCCGAGTACGCGGGCATCGTCGTGCTGTGCGGGCTCACCACCGTGCTGTTCCTCGGCGGCTGGCACGGTCCGCTGGGCGCCGACGGACTCGGCTGGGTCTGGACGCTCCTGAAGACCGGCATCCTCGCCTTCGTCGTCATCTGGCTGCGCGTGAGCTATCCGCGACTGCGCGAGGACCAGCTCCAGAAGCTCGCCTGGACCACACTCATCCCGCTCGCCCTCGCGCAGATCGCGCTCACGGGCATCGTGAAGGTGGCGATCAACTAGTGCCCCCGATCCCCGGCTCAGGTCTGGCCAAGGGCCTCGCCGTCACCCTGCGGACGATGACGAAGAAGACCGTCACCGCCCAGTACCCGGACGTGCAGCCCGAACTCCCGCCCCGCTCCCGTGGCGTCATCGCGCTGTTCGAGGAGAACTGCACGGTCTGCATGCTCTGCGCACGCGAGTGCCCGGACTGGTGCATCTACATCGACTCCCACAAGGAGACCGTGCCCGCAGCGGTCCCGGGAGGCCGCGAGCGCAGCCGTAACGTCCTGGACCGCTTCGCGATCGACTTCTCCCTCTGCATGTACTGCGGCATCTGCATCGAGGTGTGCCCGTTCGACGCGCTGTTCTGGTCGCCGGAGTTCGAGTACGCGGAGACGGACATCCTCGAACTCACCCATGAGCGCGACAAGCTGCGCGACTGGATGTGGACGGTTCCGGAGCCGCCGGCGCTCGACCCGGCAGCCGAGGAGCCGAAGGAGATCGCCGCCGCCCGCAAGACGGCGGACAAGCTCCGTACCCAGCGCGAACAGGAAGCAGCAGCAGCCGGGACGGCCCCGCCCGCCACACCGGCCCAGCCCACCCCGCCTGCCGAGCCGGCCCCCACGGATCAGGAGGGACCGGCGTGATCACCGCCACCGGCACCGTCACCGGCGCCGCCATAGGAGCCGTCACCGGCTCCGCCGCCACCCCCGGCACCGCTCTCGCCGCCGCGAGCCACCCCGGCTTCCTCTCACCGACCGGGGTCGAGATCGCCTTCGTCCTCGTCGGTGTCGCCACCCTCGGCGCAGCCCTCGTCACCGTCACGACCAGGCAACTGGTGCACGCCGCACTCTGGCTGATCGTGGCGCTCGGCGGTCTCGCCGTCGAGTACCTCCTGCTCACCGCGGAGTTCATCGCCTGGGTGCAGGTACTGATCTACGTCGGTTCCGTGGTCGTCCTCCTCCTGTTCGGCCTGATGCTCACCCGGGCCCCCATCGGCCGCTCCCCGGACGCCGATTCGGAGAACCGCTGGGCCGCCCTCGCGGTGGCCGCAGCCGCAGCGGGCACCCTCGTCTGGGTCGTCGTGGACGCGTTCCGCACCACCTGGATCAAGCTCGACGGACCGGCACAGGGCTCCACCGAGGCCACCGGCTCCTTTCTCTTCCGCCACTGGGTGCTGCCCTTCGAAGCACTCTCCGTTCTGCTGCTCGCCGCCCTCGTCGGCGCGGTCGTCCTGTCCCGCAAGGGCCGGGAGGACCGCCGGGAAGCCAAGGGCCGCGCAGCCGGGAACCGCGAGAACACGAGCCGAGAGGACCAGAGCTGATGCACCTCGCCTATCCCGCCGTGCTCGCCGCCCTCCTCTTCTGCACGGGGCTGTACGGAGTGCTCGCCCGCCGTAACGCGATCCTCGTCCTGATGTCCGTCGAGCTGATGCTCAACGCCGTCAACCTCAACCTCGTCGCCTTCGATGTCTGGCTCCGCGACGCGCTGCACTCCGGCCAGGCCCTCACCCTGTTCACCATCGCCGTCGCGGCGGCGGAGATCGGCATCGGCCTGGCGATCGTCCTCGCCGTGTACCGCAACCGAGGCAGCGCCGACATCGACCGCCTCCGCGACACCGCCGAGACCGACGAAGCCGAAGCGCTCCCGGACGACCCCGACGACCCCGACGACCCGGACCGCGCGAACCGCGCGAACGGCGAGAGCGACGGCGACGCCCCCGAACACCAGGCCACTGCTGCGGCAGGGAAGGCAAAGAAGGCAGAGGCCACCCCGTGACCACCACGACCCTCGCCGTCCTCGTCCCTCTCCTCCCGTTCCTGGGTGCGGCGGCCGGCCTCCTCCTCGGCCGCACCGCACCGGTCTATGTGCGGCCGCTCGCCGTGCTGCCCGCCCTCGCCTCCCTCGTCATCGCCGCAGTCGTCGCCGCACGCCAGGGCGGCGGGCCGGCCATCGACGCCGCGACGCAGCTCACCCCCACCGGCTCCGTCCCGATCGACCTCGCGCTGCACCTCGACGGCTTCGCCGTCCTCGTCGCCGTCCTGGTCGCACTCGTCGCGAGCTGTGTGCAGATCTACTCGACCGCGTACCTGCGCGACGACCCCCGCTACCCCTCGTACGCGGCCCTCGTCTCCCTCTTCACCTCCGCGATGCTGCTCGTCGTCTACTCCGGCGACCTGATGGTGCTCCTGGTCGGCTGGGAGATCATGGGTATCTGCTCGTACTTCCTGGTCGGCCACTACTGGGAGACGCCCGAGGCGCGCGCCGCCTCCCTCAAGGCCTTCCTGGTCACCAAGCTCGGCGACGTCCCCTTCCTCATCGGCCTGTTCGCCCTCGCCGCCGACACCGGCACCTTCCGCATCACCGGCATCCTGGGTGCCGTCGCCCACGGCGGACTCGATCACCCCACCCTGATCGCCCTGCTCCTCCTCGCCGGTGTCGCGGGCAAGTCCGCGCAGTTCCCGCTGCACACCTGGCTGCCCGATGCCATGGCCGGCCCCACCCCCGTCTCCGCGCTGATCCACGCGGCGACGATGGTCGCCGCCGGTATCTACTTCGTGGCCCGGCTCCTCCCCGTCTTCGCCGAATCCGGTGCCGCTCTCGTCGTCCTCGCGGTCATGGCCGCCGTCACGATGATCAGCTCCGGACTCGCCGCCCTCGCGCAGGACGACATCAAACGCGTCCTCGCGTACTCGACCATCGGCCAGCTCGGCTACATGTCCGGCGCCCTGGCCGTCGGGGACCGCGGTGCCGCCGTCTTCCACCTCATCTCGCACGGTGCGTTCAAAGCCGTCCTCTTCCTTGCCGCGGGCGTCGTCATCCACGCCGCCGGCACCAACTCACTGGCCGCCATGTCCCGTATGGGCGGCCTCGCCAAGCGCATCCCCGATGCCTACTGGACGATGACGGTCGCCCTCCTCGCACTGGCCGCCATCCCGCCGTTCGCCGGCTTCTTCTCCAAGGAAGCCGTCCTCGTCGCCGCCGAGCACACCGCCCTCGGCGACCGCCACGTCGCCCCGGCCGCCGCCGGCTGGACGGTGCTCATCGCCGGACTGCTGGCCGCCCTGCTCACCGCCGCGTACGCCACCCGCCTCTGGCTCCTCGCCTTCCGAGGCCGCGGTGCCGAGGTCCCCGACCACGGCGGGCAGCCCGTCGCCATGTCCTCGGTGCTGTGGGTCCTGGCCGTCCCCACCATGGCCTTCGGCCTGACCGTCGGCGTGATCACCGACTGGTTCGACGGCCACAGCCTCACCCCGTCGCTGACCACCGCCGTGCTGTCCACCGGTGTGGGACTCGTCGGCGGACTCGTCACCTACGGCGCCTGGCGTCACACCACGGCACTCGCCGCCCGTACCCCCATGGGTGCGGTCGTCGCCCACCCCGACGCGGAACCCGCCCTCGTCGAGATCGAAGCCATGGAGAGCCACACCGCCGCCTACGGCACCGCCGGAGACGCCCCCGACCCGGCCGACCCCGGCCGTCTGCTGCTCGGCCCCCTCCACCGCCACGCGGCCACCGGCTTCCACCTGGACGCCCTGTACGCAGCCCTGTTCGTCCGCCCCGTCCAGGCCGCGGCAAGCCTCGTCCGCTTCCTGGACCGCGAGGTCGTCGAGACCTACGTACGCGGCTCCGCCACCGGCGCCCGCTGGCTCGGCACCGCCGTCCGCCGCGCGCAGACCGGCAATGTGCAGACCTATCTCAGCGCGCTGCTCGCCGGTTCGCTGGTCCTGGCGGTCGCCGCCGTCGTCTTCGCCAACGTCAACGCCGGGTCGTGAGCCGTGATCGATATCAGCGCATCCGTGATGCAGTTCCTTCTGGCGTTCATCGTCGTCGCCCCGCTCCTCGGGGCCGTCGCGGCGCTGCTCCCGGCCCCGCCCGGACTGAAGGGCAGGAGCCCGGACCAGGCCGTGCTCCGCCACGGCGTGACCGTCACCGGCGTGATCCTCGTCGCCGCGATCGTGCTGGCCGCGGGCTTCGACCACGACCACCCGTCGAAGATGCAGGCCACCACCGACATCAGCTGGATCCCGGCGCTCGACGTCCGCATCCATCTCGGCATCGACGGCATCTCGCTCCCCCTTCTCGTATTGACCGCGCTGCTGACCTTCCTCTGCGCGCTGTACAGCTACTTCAAAATGCCTGAAGGCCCCTCCCCGAAGGCCTTCGTCGCCCTGATCCTCGTCCTGGAGTCCGGCACCCTCGCGACCTTCGCCGTCCTCGATCTGCTGCTGTTCTTCCTGGCGTTCGAGATGGTGCTCATCCCGATGTACTTCCTCATCGCCCGCTGGGGCGGTGCGCGAAAGCAGGCAGCCGCCTGGAAGTTCATCCTCTACACCCTGCTCGGCTCGGTCGTCATGCTGCTGGGCCTGCTCCTCATCGGACTGAGGAGCGGCACCTTCGACATGGTGGCACTCGCCACTGACAACGGCCGCGGCCTCACCTCGTCCGTGCAGGTCATCGCCGTTCTCGCGATCGGCGTCGGGCTCGCGGTGAAGACCCCGATGTGGCCACTTCACAGCTGGCTCCCCGACGCCCACACCGCCGCCCCGACGGTCGGTTCGGTCCTCCTCGCCGGCGTCATGCTGAAGATGGGTACGTACGGATTCGTCCGGATCCTGCTCCCGATCGCCCCCGACGGCATGCACACGTTCGCGCCCTACCTCGCGGCCTTCGCGGTCGCCGGCATCATCTACGGATCGCTCGCCTGCCTGGCCCTCGCCCGGCCCGGCGCCAAGGGCGACCTCAAGCGGCTGATCGCGTACTCCTCCGTCGGCCACATGGGCTTCGTCCTCCTCGGCATCGCGAGCATGACCCCCACCGGTGTCAACGGCGCGCTCTTCGCCAACATCGCCCACGGACTCATCACCGGCCTGCTGTTCTTCCTGGTCGGCGCCGTCAAGGACCGTTACGGCACCGCCGACCTGGACACCCTCTCCGGCGCCACAGGCGCCGCGCTCTACGGCCGTGCGCCCCGCCTCGGCGGCCTCCTCGCGTTCGCCGCGGTCGCCTCCCTCGGCCTGCCCGGCCTGGCCGGCTTCTGGGGCGAGATGCTGGCCCTCTTCGGCGCCTTCGACCCCGCCGAAGGACTGAACCGCGCCGCCTTCCTGACCTTCATGTCCATCGCCGCGTTCGGCACCCTGCTCACCGCCGCGTACCTCCTCGTCGTGGTCCGCCGCGTCTGCATGGGCGCCAAGCGCGAGGAACCGCACCCGATCGCCGACGTCCAGAGCTACGAATTCGCCGCCTGGACCCCCCTCGCGGCCCTCACCGTCCTCGCCGGCCTGTGGCCCGCCGTCCTCCTCGGCCTCACCGACCCGGCCGTGCAGAAGCTCCTCGCAGGAGGCAAGTCGTGATCGTGGCAGCCGAAAGCGCCACCGGCGCAGCAAGCCTCGTCCAGCCGGCGGCGGAAGGCAGTGCCACCGGCCTCGTCCAGCCGGCGGCGGAGGGCAGCGCAAGCCTTGTCCAGTCGGCGGCGGAGGGCAGCGCAAGCCTTGTCCAGTCGGCGGCCGAGAACAGCGCCGGCTTCGCCCAGTCGGCGGCCGCGAGCAGCGTCGGCAGCCTCGTCCAGTCCGTCGACTGGCTCGCGATCGCGCCCCCGGTCGCCGTCGCGGCCGTCGCCCTCGCCGTCCTGGTCGCCGACCTCTTCGTTCCCGCGGCGCGCAAGCCGCTCCTCGGCTACGGAGCCGTCGCCGGTCTCGTGGCCGCCCTGGCCCTCCTGATCCCCCTGCACGAGGGCGACCGTTCCACCTTCTGCCTCACCACGGGCACCCGCGCCTGCAGCTACACCGCCGATCACTTCACCCTGGTCATCCAGGCCCTCGTACTCGGCGGCGCCCTGCTCACCGCGCTGCTCTCCATCGGCGACACCCGCAAGCTCCCGGCCGGCGAATTCTGGTTCCTGCTGCTGTCCTCCGCCGCCGGAGCCGCGCTCCTGCCCGCCGCCCGCGATCTCGCGACCCTCGTCATCGCCCTCGAAGTCGCCTCGCTGCCCGCCTTCGCCCTCGTCGGCATCAAACGCGGCGACCGGCGCTCCTCCGAGGCCGCGCTGAAGTTCTTCCTCTCCTCCGTCGTCGCGACCGCCGTGATGCTCCTCGGCGTCAGCTTCGTGTACGCGGCGACCGGCACCCTCCACCTCACGGAGATCGCCACCGGCCTCGACGACGTCCCCGGACAGCTCTCCACCCTCGCCGGGGCGGGTGTCGCCCTCACCCTCGTCGGCTTCGCCTTCAAGACCGCCGCGGCGCCCTTCCACTTCTGGGTTCCCGACACCTACGTCGGCGCCCCCCTGCCGATCGCGGCCTATCTCTCGGTCGTCGGCAAGGCGGTCGGCTTCTCCGGCCTCATCCTCGTCACCGTGGTCGCCTTCCCCTCGTACGCGGACGTCTGGGGCCCCGCCCTCGCCGTACTCGCCGCGCTCACCATGACCGTCGGCAACGTCGCCGCCCTGCGCCAGAACGCCACCCGCGCCCGCAGCGCCGTACGCCTGCTCGCCTGGTCGTCCGTCGCCCAGGCCGGCTACCTCCTGGTGCCGATCGCCGCGGCCGCGTACGCCGGAGAACGTCAGATCGGTTCCACGGTCGCGTACGCCCTGATGTACGCGGTCGTGAACCTGGGCGCCTTCGCGGTGGCCGCCCTGGTCGCCCGTACCCACCCGGGCAACCGCGTCGCGGACTACCGAGGGCTGTACACCACCCGCCCGCTCGCCGCCCTCGCGATGGGCTTCTTCCTGCTCTGCCTGGCGGGACTGCCGCCGGGCATCATCGGACTCTTCGCCAAGGTCACGGTCTTCTCCTCGGCCGTCGACGCCGGACTGGGCTGGCTGGCCGTCGTCATGGCCGTCAACGTCGTGATCGCGCTCTACTACTACCTTCGGTGGACCGCGGCCCTCTTCCGCGGCCCCGCCGAGGAAGGTACGGAGCAGCCCGCCACCCGCCACCGCACCCCGGCACCGCTCACCGTCGCGATCGTCCTCACCGCCGTCGCCGGCATCGCCCTGTCGGGCGCCCCGCAGACCGTCCTCAGATTCGCCGGCGTCAACCTGTTCTGACGAGTCCGCGAGACGACACCACGAGACGGGTCCGCGAGACGGTCCAAGATCGGTTTGCCCCCGGCGGTCCGCACAGGGCAGGGTCATGCCCGCGCGCGGCGCGCACAGCCTTCCCATCACAGAAGAGGAGCCACAAGCGGTGCTGAACGGGTTCAAGGAATTCATCCTGCGCGGAAACGTGATCTCCATGGCGATCGGCCTCGCCGTCGGAGCCGCGTTCACCGCGGTCGTCACCGGGTTCAGCAACGCGTTCATCGTGCCGCTGATCGGCATCATCACCCGGGGAACGGGCGACTTCAGCAAGGCCCACTTCAGGTTCGACGGTGTGACCTTCCCCTACGGCCTCTTCGTCAGCGCCGCCATCGCCTTCCTGATCACCGCCGCGGTCCTCTACTTCTGCGTCGTCGTGCCCATGGCCAAGGTCCAGGACCGCTTCACCGCGAAGAAGGACCAGGAGCAGGTCGACATCAAGGCCGCCCTGCGCGACTGCCCCCGCTGCTACACGGAGATCCCCGCCATCGCCTCCCGCTGCGCCCACTGCACCAGCGAGGTCGAGCCCGACCCCGAGGCCCTCGCGCTCGCGAAACTGCCTGCCCAGCGCTGACCCGGAGGCACGCCTCCACCCGTACGGCCTACGGCCTCCTCCGGTGCGAACACCCGGAGCGGGCCGGGCTTCGCGGCAGTGAGCACAAGGGAACTAGCTCTCCTCGCCTGGCGTTGACCAGTACGGGAGGCTCCACTGGGGAGTGGAGCACCACCAAGCAAGGGTTCCCCTGCTGCACCACTTGGAGGGCGTACCGTGCACCGCCGGCACAACGGGCTGAGAACCGCCGTACTCCTCGGAGGCCTCTCCGCACTCATCATCGTCATCGGCAGCTTCTTCGGACGTACGGGCCTGATCGTCGCGCTCTTCGTAGCCGTCGCCACCAACGCCTACGCGTACTGGAACAGCGACAAGCTGGCGCTGCGGGCCATGCGCGCCCGCCCCGTGAGCGAGTTCGAGGCGCCCCAGCTCTACCGCATGGTCCGCGAGCTCTCCACCGCGGCCCGCCAGCCCATGCCCCGGCTCTACATCTCCCCGACGCAGGCACCCAACGCCTTCGCGACCGGCCGCAACCCGCGCAACGCCGCCGTCTGCTGCACGGAAGGCATCCTCCAGATCCTGGACGAACGGGAACTGCGCGGCGTCCTCGGCCACGAGCTCAGCCATGTCTACAACCGCGACATCCTGATCTCGTCCGTGGCCGGGGCGCTCGCCTCCGTCGTCATGTTCCTGGTCAACTTCGCCTGGCTGATCCCGGTCGGCCGCTCCAACGACGACGAGGGCCCGGGCATCCTCGGCATGCTGCTGATCATGATCCTGGGCCCGCTCGCCGCCTCCGTGATCCAGCTGGCCGTCAGCCGCTCCAGGGAGTACGAGGCGGACGCCTCGGGCGCCCAGCTGACCGGCGACCCGCTGGCCCTGGCCGGCGCCCTGCGGAAGCTGGACGCCGGCACCAAACAGCTCCCGCTGCCCCCTGAGCCCCGGATCGAGACCGCGAGCCACATGATGATCGCGAATCCGTTCCGCCCCGGCCAGGGCATGTCCAAGATGTTCTCGACCCATCCGCCCATGGCGGAACGCATCGCCCGACTCGAGCAGATGGCAGGTCATCGCCCGTGAAGACAATTCTGAACGTCATTTGGCTGGTCCTGTGCGGCTTCTGGATGTTCCTCGGCTACCTTCTCGCGGGACTCCTGCTGTGCATCACGATCATCGGCATCCCGTTCGGCCTGGCGGCCTTCCGCATCGGCCTCTACGCCCTCTGGCCCTTCGGCCACCGCGTCGTCGACCGCCGGGACGCCGGCGCGCCCTCCTGCGTGGGCAACGTCCTCTGGCTGATCCTCGCGGGCTGGTGGCTGGCCCTCGGCCACATCACCACCGGCATCGCCCTGTGCCTCACGATCATCGGCATCCCGCTGGGCATCGCGAACTTCAAGCTGATCCCGGTGTCCTTGATGCCGTTCGGCAAGGAGATCGTCTCCACCGACGACGAGTTCGCCGGCTGGTAGTCCAACGGCTGGTGACGAAACGGGCGATCGGCGGAGTACGGCCAGTTCACACCCGGTGCACAGCAACCGCCCGAGCGGCTGCGACGTCTTGGATTCCAAGACCGAGTGACGGGTAGGTTCGCACGCATGACCATTATTGGCTGGATCATTCTTGGGCTTGTCGCAGGCGTCATCGCCAAGATCCTGCTGCCGGGCCGCGACCCCGGCGGTCTCGTGGGGACCACCCTCATCGGGATCGTCGGCGCGTTCCTGGGCGGCTGGATAGCGACGCGCTTCCTGGACCGCACGATCGACAACGAGGACTTCTTCGACCCGGCGACCTGGGTCTCGGCCATCGGCGGTTCGCTCATCCTGCTGATCGCCTACCGGCTGCTGTTCGGGAACTCCCGCGAGCGCCGCTGACCCGTTCAGGGCCCCGCTGCGCCGAGCCCCGTCTCGCGCAGCGTCAGATTGAGCCGTCCACCACTCATCCCCGTCCCGGGAACCGCTGTCCCGGGACGGACCCTCGGCACCCCGTGAAAGGCGTGACGCGACGGACCGCCGAAGACGAACAGGTCCCCGGAGGCCAACTCCACGTCCGTGTAGGGCCGTCCCCGGTTCTCCGTGTTCCCGAAGCGGAAGACGCAGGTGTCGCCGATGCTGAGCGAGACGACGGGGGCACCGGACCGTTCCTCCTTGTCCTGGTGCATGCCCATCCGCGCCGCGTCGTCATAGAAGTTGATCAGCGCGGCATCGGGGGCGTACGTCCGTACCGGACCCTCCGGCCCGTACGCCTCCGCCACCGCCGCCCGCCCCAACTCCGCGAGCCACTCCGGAAACGGGGCGACCGGCGCACCGTTCACATCGTCCGCCGTGCGTGTGTACCGGTACGGCTGCCAGTGCCACCCCAGGCACACGGTCCGCACGGACATCACCCCACCGCCCGGCAACGCCGTGTGCCGCAGCGGCACGGGCCCGCGCGCCCACGCACGGCACGCCGTCACCAACTCCCGCTGCTGCTCGGCGGACAGCCACTCCGGTACGTGCACGGCGCCCGGTGCGACCACGGCCCGGGGCCGGGGGAAGAGCCCGGTCATCAGCGTGCCGCCAGGGCGCCTTCGAGCCCGAGGAGCCGCTCCTTGCGCTCCAGGCCGCCCGCGTAGCCCCGCAGCGCCCCGTCCGCGCCGATCACTCGGTGACAGGGCCGCACGACGAGCAGCGGATTGCGGCCGATCGCCGTACCCACGGCCCGCACCCCCGCGCCGGAGGAACCGATCCGCGCGGCGATCTCCCCGTAGGACACCGTCTCTCCGTACGGAACACCGTCCAGCGCGGCCCACACCCGGCGCTGGAACGCCGTCCCCCTGCCGTCGGCGTACACGAGGTCGAAGCGGGTCCGCCGGCCGTCGAAGTACTCCCGCAGCTGAGCGGCGATCCCGCCGAACGCCGCAGGCTCGTGGACCCAGTCGTCCTGGACGACCGCCGCGCCCTTCTGGCCCGGCAGGGAGAGCGAGACGAGCGCGATCCCCGCCGAGGTCCCTGCGGGTCCGGCGGTCTTCTCGCCGACCAGCAGCAGCTCACCCAGCGGGCTGTCGACCGTCGCGTACATGGTCATGACTCGTCCCTCTCCTCGTCCGTCGGCCGCCGGACCGCCGGCTGCCACGGACCAGTCTGCGTCGCCCGAACCGCCGGGACCGGCGGTATTCGGACATGCAGTCCGGGCCCGGAGCGGCACATTCCGCCCGGGCCCGGACCGACGCGTCCTACCGGTAGTTCGCGAACTGGACGTCGAAGTCGAAGTCCTGGCCCTTCAGCAGCGCCTGGACGGCCTGGAGGTCGTCCCGGCTCTTCGAGCTGACCCGCAGCTCGTCGCCCTGGACCTGGGCCTTGACGCCCTTGGGGCCCTCGTCGCGAATGATCTTCGCGACCTTCTTGGCGTTCTCCTGGGAGATGCCTTCCTCGATCGTGCAGAACAGCTTGTACTCCTTGCCGGACAACTGCGGCTCGCCCGCGTCCAGCGACTTCAGCGAGATGCCGCGCTTGATCAGCTTGGACTGGAAGATGTCGAGGATCGCCTTGACCCGCTCCTCGCCGTTCGCCTCCATCAGGATCTTCTCGCCGGACCAGGAGATCGAGGCTCCGGTGCCCTTGAAGTCGTAACGCTGGGAGATCTCCTTGGCGGCCTGGTTGAGGGCGTTGTCGACCTCCTGCCGCTCGACCTTCGAGACGATGTCGAAACTGGAGTCGGCCATGACGTGTGGCTCCTTGTATCGGGGTGCTGGAAAGGAAGTGCTTACAGGGGCGGACGCGGCGCCCACCGGCGCCACACCGCCACCAAAGCCTAGCCACCCGCGCCCGTCCCGGCCGCTGGTCAATCCAGTGGCGTAGCACCCCTGGGCATCAGGTATCGTTTACGTCGTTGCCACAGAGCGCCGCCGCAAGGCGGAACTCAACGGCAGCATCCCTTGGCGGTGTGCCCGAGTGGCCAAAGGGAGCAGACTGTAAATCTGCCGGCTCAGCCTACCCAGGTTCGAACCCTGGCGCCGCCACATAGCAAGGCCCCCGTCCTCTGGACGGGGGCCTTCTCTTTTGTCCGACGTTGTACTGCGGCGAGGAGCGCGAACATGGAATCCGTGCTGGTCAGCGCATGTCTGCGCGGTGTTCCCTGCCGGTTCGACGGACGCGGCAAGGCCTCCGCGGAGATGGCCGCGGCCCTCGGTGGGCGACGGCCGGTGGTCTTCTGTCCCGAGGTCGCCGCCGGGCTGTCCACGCCCCGCCGCCCCGCCGAGATCGTCGGGGGCGACGGGCACGACGTGCTGGACGGCCGGGCCCGCGTCGTGGACGACACCGGACACGAGGTGACCGAGGCATTCATGGACGGCGCCAGGCGGGCGCTGGAGGCCGCGCGCGGGTCAGGGTGCACCGAGGCGCTGCTGATGGCGCGCAGCCCGTCGTGCGGGCGCGGAGCGGTCTATGACGGTACGTTCACCGGCGGGCTGCGCGAGGGCGACGGGGTCACCGCCGCCCTGCTGGAACGGCATGGCATCACGGTCCGCCCCGCTTCGGGGGACTGACCGGGGCGGCCGGTGACACCTGAACGGGCCCGGCGACAGGGTCAGTTCCCCGCGATGTCCTTCACGGCGACCGACACCGGCACATTGCCCGAGATCAGTTCCAGCGTCAGCCCGGCCGTGGCCGAGGTGTCCAGCAGCTCCAGGAGCGTCGCCGCCACGTCGTCGCGCGGCACCGGACCGCGCCCGGTCGACGCGGCGAGCAGGACCTGCCCGGTGCCCGCGTCGTTGGTCAGCATCCCGGGGCGCAGGATCGTCCAGTCGAGGGCCGGCTGTGAGCGCACGTACGCGTCCGCCGCGCCCTTGGCCCGCAGGTAGACGTCGAACACCTCGTCGCCGGGGTGGTCCGGGTCGGCGCCCATGGACGAGACCACGACGTAACGCCGGACCCCCGCCCGCTGTGCCGCGTCCGCGAAGAGCACCGCGGCGCCCCGGTCCACGGTGTCCTTGCGTTCCGTGCCGCTGTTGGGACCCGCGCCGGCGGCGAAGACGGCGGCGTCGGCGCCGCGCAGCACCTCGGCGGTCTCCTCGACGGTGGCCGATTCGAGGTCCAGGACCACGGGTTCGGCTCCCACGGCCCGGAGGTCCTCGCTCTGTTTCGGATTGCGGATGATGCCCGCCGCCTCATCTCCGCGCGCAGCGAGCAGCCGCTCCAGCCGCAGTGCGATCTGACCATGTCCACCTGCGATGACAATGCGCATGGTGTCGACGGTACGCCGGAGAGGGCCGCCGCGCTCAAGGCCCGCCGACGGTCCCCGCATCAGGTCTTCCCTGGCGCGGCAGGCCGAACGTGCCGTCCGTCTCCGAATCGCAGTACTCGCGCACCGCACTCGTCCGGGCGACCACTCTGCCGCGGTGCACCACGATCCGGCTGTACGCAAGCGAGAGCACCCCGGACAGCTGCTCCCCGCGTACGGCGAGCAGTTCGGCGGGAAAGCCCGCCTCGACCCTCACCTCGGGCAGCCCCATGGCACGCCTGGCCCCTGCGGAGACGGCCTCGTAGGCGTGTGCGGCCGCCAGTCCGCTCTGTGAGGCCAGCAGGAAGGCGGCCTCCAGCGGGTCGCCGCGTCCCACCGGGTTGGCGAGGTCGCGCAGGGCTCCGCTGCCCGCCGCCACCCGCACCCCGGCCGCGCGCAGCAGCCGCACCGGGGCGGTGCCCCGGAGTTCCGACCCCGAGCAGCCGCCCTGGGGGAGACAGATCACCGTCACACCGGCGGCGGCGAGCTGGTCGGCGGCGCGGGCGGCGGCGTCCCCCGGGAGCCGGGAGAGGCCGGCACAGGGGCCGATGGAGACCCTGTGCCGCATTCCGCCGGCCATCGCGGCGAACCGGGCCAGCCGGGCGGGATCGTCACTGTCCGTGTGCAGATCCACGGGGCAGCCGTGCTCGGCGGCGACCTCCAGGACGGCCTCCGCGTATCCCGTCGGGTCCGGATCCAGGTCGGGACAGCCACCGACGGCGCCGGCCCCCATCTTCAGCGCGTCGCGCAGCATCGCCAGATTGCCGGCGCCCGCGACGCCGGTGAGCAGCCGGGGGACCGCGACCGCGGTCAGGTCGGCGAGCCCGCGCAGCGAGCGGCGGGCCTGGAGAACGGCTTCGAGAGCGCCGAGGCCCTGTATGTCACCGATCCGTACGTGTGAGCGCAGGGCGGTCGCTCCGTGGCCGAGTTGCATCAACGCGGCCTCGGTGGCGCGCTGCTGGACATCGTCGGGGTGCTGGGAGGCGGGCCCGGGGGCATCGGGTCCGGCGCCGGCGGCGGTGAGCGCGGTGTCGCTGTGGGCGTGCGGTTCGGCGGGTGCGGGGAGCAGCAGGTGGCCGCGGAGGTCCACCCGGGCGCCGGGTGCGACGAGGCTTCCGGCGGTGCCGACGGCCTCGATGCGGCTGCCGGCCAGCCGTACGTCCACGACGCGGCCGTCGGCCAGACGGGCGCCGCAGAGGGTCAGCGCGGAGCCCTCCGCGCTGCAGGCGGCATCGGCCGCGTGGTCGTCCGGCTGCCGCGGCTGACTGTCGGGCATCGCGGCTCCTGGAAGGGGGCAGGATCACTCAGAGTGAGTCGAGCCTAGGGGTGCTTCCGGCAGGGTTCGAGAATGAGCGAAATAGTCATACCGGCGTGGTCTCCAGGTGCGCGGGGGACCGAGGGGCACGTGCGGGGCCGAGGGCGGAGGAGTCGCTGATCAAGGGCCCGCGGAGGGGGCGGCCGAGCGGCTCGGAGCCGTGCCGTTCATGGGCTCGGGATGGGGCTTCGAAACGGATTTGGGCGATCGGCAACCAACCGTGTAATGTCTTCATCGCTCGCCCCAATAGCTCAGTCGGTAGAGCGTCTCCATGGTAAGGAGAAGGTCTGCGGTTCGATTCCGCATTGGGGCTCTGGTGATCGGGAAACCCCGCTTCGGCGGGGGGACTCATTCATCAAAGCGGTGTAGCTCAGTCGGTAGAGCAAGCGGCTCATAATCGCTGTGTCACCGGTTCAAGTCCGGTCACCGCTACTAACAGTAGCCGATTGTGGGGTCGGTCCTCCGATCGGCTACTCTTTTTTTGCGTTCATCCGTCCACCGTCCGTCCAAGGAGCACTCACGTGGCTGCCACCGACGTCCGCCCGAAGATCACGCTGGCCTGCGTGGAGTGCAAGGAGCGGAACTACATCACCAAGAAGAACCGGCGTAACAACCCGGACCGTCTTGAGATGAAGAAGCATTGCCCGCGCTGCAACTCGCACACCGCGCACCGCGAAACGCGCTGAATCAGGCTCGTACACGAGGCCGCCCCCATTGGGGGCGGCCTCGTGTCGTTGTACGGGGCCGCAGCTGTACTGCGGCCCCTTCGTCTTTCATCAGGAGGTTGCGAGCTCATGGCGCTCGACCAGTCCTTCGTGGGACGGACCTATCCGCCCACCCCGCCGTACGAGGTGGGCCGGGAGAAGATCCGAGAGTTCGCCGAAGCGGTGGGCGACGCCAATCCCGCGTACGTGGATCCCGAAGCGGCCAGGGCGCTCGGTCACAGCGATGTGATCGCGCCGCCGACGTTCGTGTTCTCGATCACTTTCAAGGCCGCCGGGCAGGTCATCCAGGACCCCCAGCTGGGCCTGGACTACAGCCGGGTGGTGCACGGTGACCAGAAGTTCGTCTACGTGCGCCCGGTGCGGGCGGGGGACCGGCTGACGGTCACCTCGACGATCGAGGCGGTCAAGTCCATGGCGGGCAACGACATCCTGGATGTGCGTGGCGAGGTCCACGACGAGTCCGGTGAGCATGTCGTGACGGCGTGGACGAAGCTGGTGGCGCGCGCCGCCGAGGAGGCGTGATGACGGCGAAGGTGAGTTACGACTCGGTCGAGGTCGGTACGGAGCTGCCGCCGCAGTCCTTCCCGGTGACCCGGGCGGCGCTGGTGCAGTACGCGGGCGCTTCGGGCGACTTCAATCCGATCCACTGGAACGAGAAGTTCGCCCGCGAGGTCGGGCTGGACGATGTGATCGCTCATGGCATGTTCACCATGGCCGAGGCGATCCGCGTGGTCACGGACTGGGCCGGCGATCCGGCTTCGGTCGTCGAGTACGGGGTGCGGTTCACCAAGCCGGTCGTCGTGCCCAATGACGACAAGGGTGCGCTGATCGAGGTCAGTGGCAAGGTGGCCGCCCTGCTGGACGACAAGCGGGTGCGGGTCGACCTGACGGCGATGAGCGCCGGCAAGAAGGTGTTGGGCATGTCCCGCGCCGTGGTGCAGCTCGGCTGATGTCGTAGCGGTGTGTGGTGGGGGCACGGTTCAGGGGGCCGTGCCCCTCAGCTGTGGGGAGTGGTGGGCCCGCTTGACCAAGCGCTTCATGGCCGCCCTCGACAACCTCGTCGTCACCACCGCACTGAAGCTCCGCCAACTTGATCTGCGCTGGTCGCGGGGGCTGGTGTGATCGTTGGGGGTGCTGCTCGGGCTGGGCGTGGGCGGTAGTCCTGCTTCTTGATCGTCTGCCGGGTTCAGCGGTTGCTCTCCAGGTCTGTCGGGACGAGGAGGGCCCGCGGCAGGACAGTGGCCCTGGCGGCGGCGATGCGGAGCTTGGTAAGGATCCGCCGGCATTTCAGCGCGGCGAAGCCGTGCTCGACGGGAGCACGGGCGGCAGCGAGGACCTGGTTGGCCTGCTTCTGGGCGGGGCTGAGCTTTCGGGCGCGGGTGGTCTTGAAGCAGGTGACGACGACCGGGTCGTCCGGGTCGGCCTCGGGGCTGTTGACGAGGCCGACGAGTCCGAGGTCGGCCAGGGCTCCCGGGCTCACCCGCGCAGATGCTCCACGATGTGGTCGCGGCGGGCGGTGGTGGTGTCGTGGGCGCTGCCCGGCCGACGGCGTGTCGCCAGGGCGCGCCGGCCCCGTCAGGCCGCGCTCAGACGGTATGCGAGACGCTCAGGCGCGAGGGTTTCGGGGCACCCGATGGGGTCGGTTCGATAGTCCGAACGGGGGACTCCGGGGCCAGGGCTCTCGGGTCGGCGGATGTGCGGCAGCGATGCTCGCCGCGTCCCCGAACCGTGAAAGGCCACCTCCATGAGGGCTCGCAAGCTCGCCCCTTCTTTTGCCGCCGCCGCAACCCTGGCCCTGGCCCTGCCGGTCACCGTGTCGGCTGCCGTCACCCCCGGCCAGGCTCCCGTGCCCGCACCGCGGTTCAACACCTTCCACAGCGCCTTCGCCTACAGCCTGATCCACCCACAGGCGTACCCCCAGGGCGCCAACGACTTCTCGTGCAAGCCCAGCGAGGCCCACCCCAGGCCCGTCGTGCTGGTCCACGGAACCGCAGCTGACGCCCTGTCCTCGTTCGGGCGCCTCGCCCCCGTACTGAAGGACGCGGGGTACTGCGTCTTCGCCGAGCACTTCGGCGACACCAACGGCAGCGGCCTCAAGGCGCTCAAGTCGGTGCCCAAGACCGCAGAGGAGGTGGCCGCCTTCGTCGACAAGGTCCGTACCGCCACCGGCAGCGACACGGTCGACATGGTCGGATACTCCCAGGGCGGCGGCGTGCTGCCCCGCTGGTACCTGAAGTACGAAGGCGGTGCCGCCAAGGTCGACCGGCTCATCGGCATCTCACCGAGCAACCACGGTACGACCGCGAGCGGTCTGGCGACCCTGGGCCGGGCCCTCAACGCGGTCCAGCCCATCGCGGACATCGCGAACGCGCAGTCACTGCAGGACCAGACCCAGTGCTCGGAGGTGAACGTCGCCCTCGACGAGAGCGGCGACATCCGCCCCGGGGTCCGCTACACCACGATCGTCACCGACCAGGACATGGTCGTGACGCCCTACGACAACCAGTACCTGCGTGACAACAAGAACGCCCCGCGCACCCGCTGCCACAACACGAACCCCGCCCTGACCCCCGCCAAAATCGCCAAGCCGGACAACCGAGGGATCGTGGCCCCCTCCGCCGACAGTCCGATCACCAACATCCTCCTGCAGGACGTCTGCCGCACGGACCTCTCCGGCCACCTGCGCAGCCCCTACTCCCCGGCCGTCGGCGGCCTCGTCCTCAACGCCCTCGACCCCGAGCACGCCACCGCCGTGCCCTGCACGACCGTGCTGCCCCTCGGGCCCCTCGGCTGACGCCACTCCCGCCTGGGTCCGCCGCAGTCGGCTATGGAACCCGACGTTGGCATCGACGCCGCCCTGCCGTTCCGACTCGGCGGGCCCTTCCAGGTACGGACCACCTGTGGGGCTGGGAGCGTGCACCACGTCGAGCAACGGCTCCTGGCCACCTACGAAGCCTGGCGGTGGCCGGCGGCCCGCTGATCGGCGGCAGTCTCACCGAGCACATGTCCTGGCAGTGGATCTTCTGGCTGAACATCCCGGTCGGCCTGGTCCTGCTGCCGCTGGCCCGGCTGTGCCTGGCCGAGTCGGACGCCCCCGGCCCCGGTGAACAAGGCATCGCCGGCGCCAACAACGCGCTCCGCGAGGTCGGCGGCGCCCCCGGGATCGCGGTGTTCGCCACGGTCTTCTCCTCGCAGGGGGTTACGGCTCCGCGCGGTCCTTCACGGACGGCACCGTTCCCGCGGTCCGGATCGGCGCAGGGGTGGTGGCGCTCGCCGCACTGGTCGCCCTGCTGATCCCGCGCCACCGCGGCGGCGCCCCGGTGCTGGAGCCCGACCGGGCCGAGGCGCCGGTCCCCGTGGCCGCCCGAGAGCCCGGCACGCCCCCGCGGTCCGCCGCCCCGCCCGACGGCGGGGCGGCGGACCGTACTCTTGTCCCCGTGCAGGAACTCCACGACGCGCCCCTCGCCCCCCTGACCACCTTCCGGCTCGGCGGCCCCGCCACCCGCCTCCTCACCGCGACGACCGACGCCGAAGTGGTCGAAGCCGTGCGTGAGGCGGACGACAGCGGCACCCCGCTCCTGGTCATCGGTGGCGGCAGCAATCTGGTCATCGGCGACAAGGGCTTCGAAGGAACCGCCCTGCGCATCGCGACCAAGGGATTCGTGCTCGACGGGGCCACGCTCGAACTGGCCGCCGGAGAGGTCTGGACGGACGCCGTGGCCCGCAGCGTGGAGGCCGGTCTCGCCGGTCTCGAATGCCTGGCCGGAATCCCGGGCTCCGCCGGCGCGACGCCGATCCAGAACGTCGGGGCGTACGGACAGGAGGTGTCGTCCACCATCACGGAGGTCGTCGCCTACGACCGGCACACCCGGGAAACCGTCACCGTCCCGAACTCCGAGTGCGCCTTCGCGTACCGCCACAGTCGCTTCAAGGCCGAACCCGACCGGTTCGTGGTGCTGCGTGTCCGCTTCGGGCTGGAGGAGGCGGGCGGACTGTCCGCGCCTCTCAAGTACCCCGAAACGGCCCGCGCCATGGGCGTCGAGGAGGGGGAACGCGTTCCCGCCGCGGCCGCCCGCGAAACCGTGCTCCGGCTCCGCGCCGGCAAGGGCATGGTGCTCGACCCCGAGGACCACGACACCTGGTCGGCCGGGTCCTTCTTCACCAACCCGATCCTGGACCAGGAGCAGTTCGAGGCGTTCCTCGACCGGGTGGCGCAGCGCCTCGGACCGGACGTGACGCCCCCCGCCTTCCCCGCGGGCGAGGGACGTACCAAGACCTCGGCGGCCTGGCTCATCGACCGGGCCGGTTTCACCAAGGGGTACGGCTCGGGCCCGGCCCGTATCTCCACCAAGCACACCCTCGCCCTCACCAACCGGGGCGCGGCGAGCACCGAGGACCTGCTGGCACTGGCGCGAGAGGTCGTCGCCGGGGTCCACGAGACCTTCGGCGTCACGCTCGTCAACGAACCGGTGACCGTCGGCGTCAGCCTCTGACGGAGCCCGTCCCTCAGTACGCCACGCCCACCCCCTGCTTCACCGCGGCGGGGTCGTCGATCAGTGCCAGCATCGCGTGCGCGACATCGGCCCGGGAGATGGACCGGCCGCTGCGCGGATTGCCGCCGACGACTGTCCGGTAGGTGCCCGTCAGCGGGCCGTTGGTGAGCTTCGGAGGGCGTACGGACGTCCAGTCCGTCGCGGAGGCCGCGAGCGCGGCCTCCATGGCGGTGAGATCCGTGTAGACCTCCTTGAGGACCGCGCCGATCACCGCGCGCGTCATCCGGTCGAGCAGCGGATCGTCCGCGGGCTTCGGGGCGACCGGGGCCGCGCTCACCACGAGCAGCCGACCGGTCCCCTCCGCCTCCATGGCCGCCAGCACACTCCGGGTCAGCCGCTCGGTGGTCCCGTCGGCCTTCCGGCCCCGCGAGCCCAGGCCGGAGAGCACCGCGTCGCGGCCCGCGACCGCCTCGCGCAGTTCCTCCGGATCGTCGATACGGGCCGCCGCGTGGACGGTGACCTCGGAGAGCGGCACGGGCAGTCGCGCGGGGTCACGGACCACGGCCGTCACCTCGTGACCCGCCGCCAACGCCTGGCGGACGATCTCCTGGCCGATACCGCCCGTGGCACCGAACACTGTGAGCTTCACGGCACACTCTCCTCGTGTGGGGTGAGCAGTCACTCACCGTGGTCGTGCTCAAGGAACGGCTTCGGGTTCCTGCGCCCAGCGGGCCTTCGCGTACAACGCCACGAAGACCGGTCGGCCGCCGCAGTCGCCCGACGACTTCGCCGCATCGGTCGTCCGGACGCTGCTGGGCGGTCTCACGCCCTGAGGGGTGCCCCGGAGCCTCGGGCCACCGGCTCGGCCAGCCAGTCGTCGACGCCCGCCAGGAGCTCCGCCCGCACCGCTTCGGGCGCTGCCGACCCCCGTACCGACTGACGCGCCAGCTCCGCCAGCTCCTCATCGGTGAACGCGTGGTGGCGGCGCACGAGGTCGTACTGCGCGGCCAGCCGGGAGCCGAAGAGCAGCGGGTCGTCCGCGCCGAGCGCCATCGGCACACCGGCGTCGAACAGAGTGCGCAGGGGGACATCGGCCGGCTTCTCGTAGACGCCGAGCGCCACGTTCGACGCGGGGCACACCTCGCAGGTCACCCCGCGCTCGGCCAGCCTGCGCAGCAGCCGGGGGTCCTCGGCGGCCCGTACGCCGTGACCGACCCGGGACGCGTCGAGGTCGTCCAGGCAGTCGCGGACGCTGGAGGGGCCCGACAGCTCACCACCGTGCGGGGCCGCCAGCAGACCGCCCTCCCTGGCGATGGCGAAGGCCCGGTCGAAGTCGCGCGCCATGCCGCGCCGCTCGTCGTTGGAGAGGCCGAATCCGACGACGCCCCGGTCCGCGTAACGCACCGCGAGCCGTGCCAGGGTCCTGGCGTCCAGCGGATGCTTCATCCGGTTGGCCGCGATCACCACCCGGATCGGCAGCCCGGTCTCGCTCGACGCGCTGTCCACCGCGTCCAGGATGATCTCGATCGCCGGAATGAGGCCGCCGAGCAGGGGCGCGTACGAGGTGGGATCGACCTGGATCTCCAGCCAGCCGGAGCCGTCGGCCACGTCCTCCTGGGCGGCCTCGCGCACCAGCCGCTGGATGTCCTCGGGCGCCCGCAGACAGGAGCGGGCGATGTCGTAGAGCCGCTGGAAACGGAACCAGCCGCGCTCGTCGGTCGCACGCAGACGGGGGGGCTCACCGGCGGTCAGCGCCTCGGGCAGCCGCACGCCGTACTTGTCGGCGAGTTCGAGCAGCGTGGTGGGCCGCATCGACCCGGTGAAATGCAGGTGCAGGTGGGCCTTGGGCAACAGCCGTACATCGCGCTCCATCCAAAGATCTTGCCGCATGGACGGGGCGCCGCGGTAGCCGCTTTCCCCATCGAGTTGCTCATCGAACGAAGAGGCGAACGAAAGAGCGGCCCCCGGCCGAAGCCGGGGGCCGCTCTCCGGGATGAGGGAGACGTCAGGCCTTGGCCTCGCCCAGGAGCTTCTGGAGCCGCGAGACACCCTCGGTCAGGTCGTCGTCGCCCAGGGCGTACGACAGACGCAGGTAGCCCGGCGTGCCGAAGGCCTCGCCCGGTACGACCGCGACCTCGGCCTCGTCCAGGATCAGGGCCGCCAGCTCGACCGAGGTGGCCGGGCGCCTGCCGCGGATCTCCTTGCCGAGCAGCGCCTTCACCGACGGGTACACGTAGAACGCGCCTTCGGGAACCGGGCACACGACGCCGTCGATCTCGTTGAGCATCCGCACGATGGTCTGCCGGCGCCGGTCGAAGGCGGTGCGCATGTCGGCGACCGCGTCCAGGTTCCCGGAGACGGCGGCCAGCGCGGCGACCTGGGCGACGTTGGAGACGTTGGAGGTGGCGTGCGACTGCAGGTTGGTCGCGGCCTTCACGACGTCCTTGGGGCCGACGATCCACCCCACGCGCCAGCCCGTCATCGCGTACGTCTTGGCGACCCCGTTGACCACGATGCACTTGTCGCGCAGCTCGGGCACGATCGCCGGCAGCGAGGTGAACTTCGCGTCGCCGTAGACCAGGTGCTCGTAGATCTCGTCGGTCAGCACCCAGAGGCCGTGCTCGACGGCCCAGCGGCCGATCGCCTCGGCGTCGGCCTCGCTGTAGACCGCGCCGGTCGGGTTCGACGGGGAGACGAACAGGACGACCTTCGTACGCTCGGTACGGGCCGCCTCCAGCTGCTCCACGGAGACCCGGTAGCCGGTGGTCTCGTCGGCGACGACCTCCACCGGGACACCACCGGCGAGGCGGATCGACTCGGGGTAGGTGGTCCAGTACGGCGCCGGGACGATGACCTCGTCGCCCGGGTCGAGGATGGTGGCGAAGGCCTCGTAGATGGCCTGCTTGCCGCCGTTGGTCACCAGGATCTGGGAGGCGTCGACCTGGTAGCCGGAGTCGCGCAGCGTCTTCTCTGCGATGGCGGCCTTGAGCTCGGGGAGCCCGCCCGCCGGGGTGTAGCGGTGGTACTTCGGGTTGCGGCAGGCCTCGACCGCGGCGTCGACGATGTAGCCGGGGGTCGGGAAGTCGGGCTCGCCCGCACCGAAGCCGATCACCGGACGGCCGGCGGCCTTGAGGGCCTTGGCCTTGGCGTCGACGGCGAGGGTGGCGGACTCGGAGATGGCACCGATGCGGGCGGAGACCCGACGCTCGGAGGGAGAAGTGGCAGCGCTCATGCCCCCATGTTCCCAGAACGGATTCCCCGTCGGCACAGGGGTTTCAGGGACCGGACAGCGCTCGGACAGCATGCGGACAGCCAACCGGAACGGCGCCGGACGGCATAGGACAGGAACGGTCGGGGGCTTTCTGTTCGACGCCGGGCCGCCGAGCACGTACACTCACCTGTCGTTGGCCTTCACCAGCCGCACCGTTCCTGCACCCGAGGCATTCGGGGACATGCGGTAGGTTGGTGGAAACCACAAAGGGTCGTAGCTCAATTGGTAGAGCACTGGTCTCCAAAACCAGCGGTTGGGGGTTCAAGTCCCTCCGGCCCTGCTACACACTCCTTCGCCAGGATGTGTGCGCATGTACGTACTTCAATGCACTGCCGTGCGGCTTCACCGGGCGCGGCACGGCCATGACCCGGAATCAGGTGAGAAGCGTGACGGACGCCGTGGGCTCCATCGACATGCCTGATGCCGAGGATGAAGTCCCCGAGTCGAAGAAGAAGACCCGGAAGGGCGGTAAGCGCGGCAAGAAGGGCCCTCTGGGCCGTCTCGCGCTCTTCTACCGCCAGATCGTCGCCGAACTCCGCAAGGTTGTCTGGCCGACTCGCAACCAGCTGACGACATACACCTCCGTGGTGATTGTGTTCGTAGTCGTCATGATCGGTCTCGTCACCGTGATTGACTTCGGTTTCCAGCGGGTCATCAAGTACGTCTTCGGCTGATCCCGCGGAGGGCGCCTCACAGGCGCCCCTTTCGCATGTTCCACCCATTTGTATCCAGGAAGAAGCAGCCACCGTGTCTGACCCGAACCTGAACGACGCCGTCGAGCCGACGGCGGGCGCCTTCGAGTCCGCCGAGGACGAGCTCGACATCGTCGAGGCGGCGGACGCTGTGGAGCCGGACCAGGCTGAAGCTGCCGACGCTGCCGCGGGCAAGCCCGCCGAGCAGGCCGCCGTGCACACCGAGAACGCCGCCGAGGAAGCCGACGACGAGGCCGCCGAGGCCGAAGCCGGTGACGAGGACGAGGCCGACGAGGAAGCGGCCGAGCCGGCCGAGCCCGTCGACGCCGTCGCCGCCCTGCGCGAGGAGCTCCGCAGCCTCCCGGGCGAGTGGTACGTCATCCACACATACGCCGGTTACGAGAAGCGCGTGAAGGCCAACCTGGAGCAGCGCGCCGTCTCGCTGAACGTGGAGGAGTTCGTCTATCAGGCCGAGGTGCCTGAGGAGGAAATCGTCCAGATCAAGAACGGCGAGCGCAAGAACGTCCGTCAGAACAAGCTCCCGGGTTACGTCCTGGTGCGCATGGACCTGACGAACGAGTCCTGGGGCGTCGTCCGCAACACTCCCGGCGTCACCGGCTTCGTGGGCAACGCCTACGACCCGTACCCGCTGACGCTGGACGAGATCGTCAAGATGCTCGCCCCGGAGGCCGAGGAGAAGGCGGCCCGCGAGGCGGCCGAGGCCGAGGGCAAGCCGGCTCCGTCCCGCAAGGTCGAGGTCCAGGTGCTGGACTTCGAGGTGGGCGACTCCGTCACCGTCACCGACGGCCCGTTCGCGACGCTTCAGGCGACGATCAACGAGATCAACGCCGACTCGAAGAAGGTCAAGGGTCTCGTCGAGATCTTCGGCCGCGAGACGCCGGTCGAGCTCAGCTTCGACCAGATCCAGAAGAACTAGCGGTTCCCGCCAGCTTCTGGACACATGCCTACCGAGCAGGTCAGACCGGCTGTCACAGCAGGTCTGACCTGCTCGGTTTTTGGTCGCGCAGCTATACCCGTTATCGTTGTGCGGTATGCCTGCATCCGGATGACCGGATGACGGCGAAAAACTCTCACTAGGACCCGGAGAGAGCACATGCCTCCCAAGAAGAAGAAGGTCACGGGGCTTATCAAGCTCCAGATCAACGCCGGTGCGGCCAACCCGGCCCCGCCGGTCGGCCCCGCACTGGGCCAGCACGGCGTCAACATCATGGAGTTCTGCAAGGCCTACAACGCCGCGACCGAGTCGCAGCGTGGCATGGTCGTGCCGGTGGAGATCACGGTCTACGAAGACCGCTCCTTCACCTTCATCACCAAGACTCCGCCGGCCGCCAAGCTGATCCTCAAGGCCGCGGGTGTGGACAAGGGCTCCGGCGAGCCTCACAAGACCAAGGTTGCCAAGCTGACGGCCGCCCAGGTCCGCGAGATCGCCACGACGAAGCTCCCCGACCTGAACGCCAATGACCTCGACGCCGCGTCGAAGATCATCGCCGGCACCGCCCGTTCCATGGGCATCACGGTCGAAGGCTGATTCAGCCCCACCCCCCTCAGTGGTAGGACCAAGCGCTGGTCCGCACCACGACTCCACACTCTGAAACCACAGGAGTAGAAGTGAAGCGCAGCAAGAACCTCCGCGCTGCGGACGCCAAGGTCGACCGGGCACGCAACTACGCCCCGCTCGAGGCCGTCCGTCTCGCCAAGGAGACCTCCTCCACGAAGTTCGACAGCACCGTCGAGGTCGCCTTCGCCCTGGGTGTAGACCCTCGCAAGGCCGACCAGATGGTCCGTGGCACCGTGAACCTCCCGCACGGCACCGGCAAGACCGCCCGGGTCCTGGTCTTCGCGACCGGTGACCGTGCTGCGGCCGCGGAAGCCGCGGGCGCCGACATCGTCGGCGCCGACGAGCTCATCGACGAGGTGGCGAAGGGCCGTCTGGACTTCGACGCCGTCGTCGCGACCCCGGACCTCATGGGCAAGGTCGGCCGCCTCGGCCGCGTGCTCGGTCCGCGTGGTCTGATGCCGAACCCGAAGACCGGCACCGTCACCCCCGATGTCGTGAAGGCTGTCAACGACATCAAGGGCGGCAAGATCGAGTTCCGCGTCGACAAGCACTCGAACCTGCACTTCATCATCGGCAAGTCCTCGTTCGACGAGACCAAGCTGGTGGAGAACTACGCAGCGGCGCTGGAGGAGATCCTCCGTCTGAAGCCGTCCGCCGCCAAGGGCCGCTACATCAAGAAGGCCACGCTGGCCACCACGATGGGCCCCGGCATCCCGCTGGACGCCAACCGCACCCGTAACCTCCTCGTCGAGGAGGACCCGGCCGCCGTCTGAGCCACCGTGCTCGTACGACCGCCGTGTCACGTGTGACATGGACGGGCCCCGCAACCTTTCGAGGTGCGGGGCCCGTCCTCGTATATACGTACCGGTGCTGTCGGTGCTGTGCGCTAGCGTGCGGTCAACGAGAGCCGAACGAGGGGTGGAAGCGGATATGAGGACCAGTACCGTGCGGCGTGTGGGTGTGGCCGTGGCTGTGGCGGCGGCGCTCACGTCGGTCGCGGCCTGCGGTGGATCGGACGACAACGGCGGCGGCACGACCAAGTCGAAGCCCAAGGCCGGCGGCGGTGTGGTGAAGACCGACGCGATCGCCGCGCTGCTCGATGTGCAGAAGAAGACCGGTGCGGCGAACTCCGCGAAGGTCGAGGGCACCACGGTCATGGGCAGCGTCATGTCCATGAAGCAGTCCGGCGCGCTCGACTGGAGTGACGGCGTCACCGGCACCATGGAGATCACCTACACCGGCGGCACGATGGCCGACAACCTGAAGAAGGTCGGCGGCAACGGCACGATGCACGCCCGCTACTTCAAGGACGGCTACGCGGCGGACATGGGCGCCGCCCTGGCCCAGCAGACCGGCGGCAAGCGCTGGATCCGCTACTCGTACGACGAGCTCGCCGAGCTCGGGGGCGCCTCCGGGGCGGCGATGAAGGACCAGATGCAGAACACCACTCCCGACCAGGGGGTGAAGTCGCTGCTGGCCTCCGGCGATGTGAAGGAGGTCGGCAAGGAGCAGGTCCGCGGTGTCGCCGCCACGCACTACTCCGGCACGGTCGACGTCGCCGAGCTGACCGCCAAGACCTCGCATCTGGACGCCGCCCAGCTCTCCGCTCTCAAGAAGCAGCTCAACGACGCCGGGATCACCACGGAGACGGTCGACATCTGGGTCGACGAGAACGACCTGCTGGTGAAGAAGAGCGAGCGCGGGCAGATGAAGACCGGGGAGCTCAACACCACGGTCTTCTACAGCGACTACGGCACCAAGGTCTCGGTCGAGCAGCCGCCCGCCGACCAGACCGTCGGGTTCAAGGAGCTGCTCCAGCAGCAGGGGGCGACCGAGGGCACTGCCTCCTAGAAGGGCCCGCCAAACCTCTCGGACCATCCGAACCGGGACGGATTTGCTCGGCGCGACCCCGGTCGCGTAGTCTTCTGCAGAAGCCAAAGACCGCTGGTCGTTGCTGAAACCCGCAAGGGGGACGGCGACCGAAGGATCCGTTGAACGCGGACGACCTGCGCAGGTGACTGTGGAAAAGCTCCCGGACTTCGTTCGGTCGAGCTTCGCCCTGGCGCCTGCGCCGGGGCGTTTCGTCTTTTCCGGCCCCTTTTGAGCGGTCCTCATCACCCGGAAGGAGGCCGACGCTCATGGCAAGGCCCGACAAGGCTGCAGCGGTAGCCGAGCTCGCGGACCAGTTCCGCAGCTCGAACGCCGCCGTGCTGACCGAGTACCGGGGTCTCACCGTCGCGCAGCTCAAGACGCTGCGTCGTTCGCTCGGTGAGAACGCCCAGTACGCCGTGGTGAAGAACACGCTGACCAAGATTGCGGCCAACGAGGCCGGGATCGACACGCTGGACGACCTGTTCGCAGGTCCGACGGCGGTTGCCTTCGTCACCGGTGACCCGGTGGAGTCGGCGAAGGGTCTTCGTGACTTCGCCAAGGACAACCCCAACCTCATCATCAAGGGCGGTGTCCTTGACGGTAAGGCGCTGTCCGCCGATGAGATCAAGAAGCTCGCGGACCTCGAGTCCCGCGAGGTTCTGCTCGCCAAGCTGGCCGGCGCCATGAAGGGCAAGCAGACTCAGGCTGCGCAGCTCTTCCAGGCTCTGCCCTCGAAGTTTGTCCGCACCGCGGAAGCGCTTCGTGCCAAGCGGGAAGAGCAGGGCGGTGCCGGTACTCCGGCTCCCGCCGAGGCCGCCGAGTAATTTCGCTCAGCGGTCCAGCGGGCTCCACGTACGCCCGCCGACATATACATCCGGCACCTGCCGAATAGTGGAAGGACGCCATCATGGCGAAGCTCAGCCAGGAAGACCTGCTCGCCCAGTTCGAGGAGCTCACCCTCATCGAGCTCTCCGAGTTCGTTAAGGCCTTCGAGGAGAAGTTCGACGTCACCGCCGCCGCGGCCGTCGCCGTTGCCGGCCCCGCCCAGGGTGGCGCCGCTGTCGAGGCCGAGGCCGAGCAGGACGAGTTCGACGTCATCCTCACCGCCGCCGGTGACAAGAAGATCCAGGTCATCAAGGTCGTGCGTGAGCTGACCTCCCTGGGTCTGAAGGAGGCCAAGGACCTCGTCGACGGCGCCCCGAAGCCGGTCGTCGAGAAGGTCGCCAAGGAGGCCGCCGAGAAGGCTGCCGAGTCCCTCAAGGCCGCCGGCGCTTCCGTCGAGGTCAAGTGACCCTGCGAGTCTTCTGACTCGTCTGGACCCCCGTGCCGCGAGGCGCGGACGTCACATCGCGAAAGGCGATCACCCGTATGGGTGGTCGCCTTTCGGCGTACCTGCGGCGGGTGCCTTGCTCTTCCCGTGCTGACGAGTATGGTGATCTTCGCCGTGCGCCTCTCGTGGGAGCACGGGCGCGCCGAGGGGCGGCGGCCGCAGGTATCGGGGCTCGTCCCGGCTGGGGGGCCTTGACGAACCGCGCGAGGCGCGCAATTCTCAAGGCGCGTTGTCACATCGGTCCGAATCCGAGGCATGGATCGATGGCGAAGAGGGCAGTAAAGAAGAGCGCAGCTCGTGCAGGGCTAGACATAGGTGTTGAGAACAGCTGTTGAGAGCAACGTGGGTCTCTGAGAACCCCGACTGGACATCAGTGTGCCGCTTGGCTACACTGACCCTTTGCGCTGCCTGTTAGCTGCCTCCTGCCCGTCACCAGGGGCATACCCATCTTGTGCACCGTGGACCGTGCCTCCCTCATCAGGGGATATCTGTCCACCTGTCCAGTTTGGGACCGGTACGCGCGTAGTGAGTCCGAGCCCTCGGAAGGACCCCCTCTTGGCCGCCTCGCGCAACGCCTCGACCGCGAATACGAACAACGGTGCCAGCACCGCCCCGCTGCGCATCTCTTTTGCAAAGATCAAGGAGCCCCTCGAGGTTCCGAACCTCCTCGCGCTGCAGACCGAGAGCTTTGACTGGCTCCTCGGCAACGCCGCCTGGAAGGCTCGCGTCGAGGCTGCTCTGGACAGTGGACAAGACGTCCCCACCAAGTCCGGCCTGGAGGAGATCTTCGAGGAGATCTCTCCGATCGAGGACTTCTCCGGGTCGATGTCGCTTACGTTCCGCGACCACCGCTTCGAGCCCCCCAAGAACTCGATCGACGAGTGCAAGGAGCGCGACTTCACGTTCGCCGCCCCGCTCTTCGTCACGGCCGAGTTCACCAACAACGAGACCGGCGAGATCAAGTCCCAGACGGTCTTCATGGGCGATTTCCCGCTCATGACCAACAAGGGCACCTTCGTCATCAACGGCACCGAGCGTGTCGTCGTGTCGCAGCTGGTCCGCTCGCCGGGTGTCTATTTCGACTCGTCGATCGACAAGACGTCCGACAAGGACATCTTCTCCGCCAAGATCATCCCTTCCCGGGGTGCCTGGCTGGAGATGGAGATCGACAAGCGCGACATGGTCGGTGTCCGCATCGACCGCAAGCGCAAGCAGTCCGTCACCGTCCTCCTGAAGGCTCTCGGCTGGAGCACCGAGCAGATCCTCGAGGAGTTCGGCGAGTACGAGTCCATGCGCGCCACCCTGGAGAAGGACCACACCCAGGGCCAGGACGACGCGCTGCTCGACATCTACCGCAAGCTCCGCCCGGGCGAGCCGCCGACCCGCGAGGCCGCTCAGACGCTGCTCGAGAACCTCTACTTCAACCCGAAGCGCTACGACCTCGCGAAGGTCGGCCGCTACAAGGTGAACAAGAAGCTCGGCGCCGATGAGCCGCTGGACGCCGGGGTGCTCACCACCGACGACGTCATCGCGACCATCAAGTACCTGGTCAAGCTGCACGCCGGTGAGACCGAGACGACCGGCGAGTCCGGCCGGGAGATCGTCGTCGAGACCGACGACATCGACCACTTCGGCAACCGTCGTCTGCGTAACGTCGGCGAGCTCATCCAGAACCAGGTCCGCACGGGTCTGGCTCGTATGGAGCGCGTCGTGCGTGAGCGCATGACGACCCAGGACGTCGAGGCGATCACGCCGCAGACCCTGATCAACATCCGGCCGGTCGTCGCCTCCATCAAGGAGTTCTTCGGCACCAGCCAGCTGTCGCAGTTCATGGACCAGAACAACCCGCTGTCGGGTCTCACCCACAAGCGCCGTCTGTCGGCTCTTGGCCCGGGTGGTCTCTCCCGTGAGCGGGCCGGCTTCGAGGTCCGAGACGTGCACCCGTCCCACTACGGACGTATGTGCCCGATCGAGACCCCTGAAGGCCCGAACATCGGTCTGATCGGTTCGCTCGCCTCGTACGGCCGCGTCAACGCGTTCGGCTTCATCGAGACGCCGTACCGCAAGGTCGTCGACGGCCAGGTCACCGACGAGGTCGACTACGTCACGGCCGACGAGGAAGACCGTTACGTCATCGCCCAGGCGAACGCGACGCTCTCCGAGGAACTGCGCTTCACCGAGCCCCGCGTCCTGGTCCGCCGCCGTGGCGGAGAGGTCGACTACGTGCCCGGCACCGAAGTCGACTACATGGACGTCTCGCCGCGCCAGATGGTGTCCGTCGCCACCGCGATGATCCCGTTCCTGGAGCACGACGACGCCAACCGTGCCCTCATGGGCGCGAACATGATGCGCCAGGCGGTGCCGCTCATCAAGTCGGAGGCCCCGCTCGTGGGCACCGGCATGGAGTACCGCTGCGCCACCGACGCCGGTGACGTGCTGAAGGCCGAGAAGGACGGTGTGGTCCAGGAGGTCTCCGCGGACTACATCACCGTGACCAACGACGACGGTACGTACACCACGTACCGGATCGCGAAGTTCATGCGCTCCAACCAGGGCACCTCGGTCAACCAGAAGGTCGTCGTCTCCGAGGGCGACCGGATCGTCGCCGACCAGGTACTCGCCGACGGACCGGCCACCGAGAACGGTGAGATGGCCCTCGGCAAGAACCTGCTCGTGGCGTTCATGCCGTGGGAGGGTCACAACTACGAGGACGCGATCATCCTGTCGCAGCGCCTCGTGCAGGACGACGTCCTCTCCTCGATCCACATCGAGGAGCACGAGGTCGACGCCCGTGACACCAAGCTCGGCCCGGAGGAGATCACCCGGGACATCCCGAACGTCTCCGAAGAGGTCCTCGCGGACCTCGACGAGCGCGGCATCATCCGTATCGGTGCCGAGGTCACGGCCGGTGACATCCTCGTCGGCAAGGTCACGCCCAAGGGTGAGACCGAGCTGACCCCCGAGGAGCGCCTGCTCCGCGCGATCTTCGGTGAGAAGGCGCGCGAGGTGCGCGACACCTCGCTGAAGGTGCCGCACGGTGAGATCGGCAAGATCATCGGCGTCCGCGTCTTCGACCGCGAAGAGGGCGACGAGCTGCCGCCGGGCGTGAACCAGCTGGTCCGCGTCTACGTCGCGCAGAAGCGCAAGATCACCGATGGTGACAAGCTCGCCGGCCGTCACGGCAACAAGGGCGTCATCTCGAAGATCCTCCCGATCGAGGACATGCCGTTCCTGGAGGACGGCACCCCGGTCGACATCATCCTCAACCCGCTGGGTGTCCCGTCCCGAATGAACCCGGGACAGGTCCTGGAGATCCACCTCGGCTGGCTCGCCAGCCGCGGCTGGGACGTCTCCGGCCTCGGTGACGAGTGGGCCAAGCGCCTGCAGTCCATCGGCGCCGACCAGGTCGCCCCCGGCACCAACGTCGCCACGCCCGTCTTCGACGGTGCGCGCGAGGACGAGATCACCGGCCTCTTCCAGGCCACGATCCCGAACCGCGACGGCGACCGCCTGGTGCAGCCCTCCGGCAAGGCCCAGCTGTTCGACGGCCGCTCCGGCGAGCCGTTCCCGGAGCCGGTCTCGGTCGGCTTCATGTACATCCTCAAGCTCCACCACCTCGTCGACGACAAGCTGCACGCTCGTTCGACGGGTCCGTACTCCATGATCACCCAGCAGCCGCTGGGTGGTAAGGCTCAGTTCGGTGGACAGCGCTTCGGTGAAATGGAGGTGTGGGCCCTTGAAGCTTATGGAGCCGCTTACGCCCTCCAGGAGCTGCTGACGATCAAGTCCGACGACGTGACCGGCCGCGTGAAGGTCTACGAGGCCATCGTCAAGGGCGAGAACATCCCCGAGCCCGGCATTCCCGAGTCCTTCAAGGTGCTCATCAAGGAAATGCAGTCGCTCTGCCTCAACGTGGAGGTGCTGTCCTCGGACGGCATGTCCATCGAGATGCGCGACACGGACGAGGACGTCTTCCGCGCGGCGGAGGAGCTCGGTATCGACCTGTCCCGGCGCGAGCCGAGCAGCGTCGAAGAGGTCTGACGGGTTGGCCGGCCGGATCCCTGTGATCCGGCCGGCTCTCCCCGGACCCGTTCAGACCATTGCTGAAGTGCCCCGATTTCTCGCGTGACGCGAGGGGGCTCGAACCCCCGAAAGAGGGATTGACGACAAGTGCTCGACGTCAACTTCTTCGACGAGCTGCGGATCGGCCTTGCCACCGCGGACGACATCCGGACCTGGTCCCACGGCGAAGTGAAGAAGCCGGAGACCATCAACTACCGCACGCTCAAGCCCGAAAAGGACGGACTCTTCTGCGAGAAGATCTTCGGTCCGACCCGGGACTGGGAGTGCTACTGCGGCAAGTACAAGCGTGTCCGCTTCAAGGGCATCATCTGTGAGCGCTGTGGCGTCGAGGTCACTCGCGCCAAGGTGCGCCGTGAGCGCATGGGCCACATCGAGCTTGCCGCTCCCGTCACCCACATCTGGTACTTCAAGGGTGTCCCGTCGCGCCTGGGCTACCTGCTGGACCTCGCGCCGAAGGACCTCGAGAAGGTCATCTACTTCGCCGCGTACATGATCACGTTCGTCGACGAGGAGCGCCGCACCCGCGACCTCCCGTCGCTGGAGGCCCACGTCTCCGTCGAGCGTCAGCAGGTCGAGAACCGTCGCGACTCGGACCTCGAGAACCGTGCCAAGAAGCTTGAGACCGACCTCGGCGAGCTTGAGGCCGAGGGCGCCAAGGCCGATGTGCGCCGCAAGGTGCGCGAAGGCGCCGAGCGTGAGATGAAGCAGCTGCGCGACCGTGCGCAGCGCGAGATCGACCGCCTCGACGAGGTGTGGAGCCGCTTCAAGAACCTCAAGGTCCAGGACCTGGAGGGCGACGAGCTGCTCTACCGCGAGCTGCGTGACCGCTTCGGCACGTACTTCGACGGCTGCATGGGCGCCGCCGCCCTGCAGAAGCGCCTTGAGTCGTTCGACCTCGACGAGGAGGCCGAGCGCCTCCGCGAGATCATCCGTACCGGCAAGGGCCAGAAGAAGACCCGCGCGCTCAAGCGCCTCAAGGTCGTCTCCGCGTTCCTGCAGACCAGCAACAAGCCCAAGGGCATGGTGCTCGACTGCGTGCCGGTCATCCCGCCGGACCTGCGTCCGATGGTGCAGCTGGACGGTGGCCGCTTCGCGACCTCCGACCTGAACGACCTGTACCGCCGTGTGATCAACCGCAACAACCGCCTCAAGCGTCTCCTTGACCTCGGTGCCCCCGAGATCATCGTGAACAACGAGAAGCGGATGCTGCAGGAGGCCGTCGACGCGCTGTTCGACAACGGCCGCCGCGGTCGCCCGGTCACCGGTCCCGGTAACCGCCCGCTCAAGTCCCTCAGCGACATGCTGAAGGGCAAGCAGGGTCGATTCCGTCAGAACCTTCTCGGTAAGCGTGTGGACTACTCCGCGCGTTCCGTGATCGTCGTCGGCCCGCAGCTGAAGCTGCACCAGTGCGGTCTGCCCAAGGCCATGGCGCTGGAGCTCTTCAAGCCGTTCGTGATGAAGCGCCTGGTGGACCTGAACCACGCGCAGAACATCAAGTCGGCCAAGCGCATGGTCGAGCGCGGCCGCACGGTCGTGTACGACGTCCTGGAAGAGGTCATCGCCGAGCACCCGGTTCTCCTGAACCGTGCGCCGACGCTGCACCGTCTCGGCATCCAGGCCTTCGAGCCGCAGCTGGTCGAGGGCAAGGCCATCCAGATCCACCCGCTCGTCTGCACCGCGTTCAACGCGGACTTCGACGGTGACCAGATGGCCGTGCACCTGCCGCTCTCCGCGGAGGCGCAGGCCGAGGCCCGCATCCTGATGCTGTCCTCGAACAACATCCTGAAGCCGGCCGACGGCCGTCCCGTCACCATGCCTACGCAGGACATGGTGCTGGGTCTGTTCTTCCTGACCACCGACGGTGAACTCCGTGACACCAAGGGCGAGGGCCGCGCGTTCGGCTCCACGGCCGAGGCGATCATGGCGTTCGACGCCGGCGAGCTGGCGCTCCAGTCGTCCGTCGACATCCGCTTCCCGGTGGGCACCATGCCGCCGCGTGGCTGGGTGCCGCCGGTCGCCGAGGAGGGCGAGCCCGAGTACCAGCCGGGTGACACCTTCCGGCTGCGGACGAGCCTGGGCCGCGCGCTCTTCAACGAGCTGCTGCCCGAGGACTACCCGTTCGTCGACTACTCGGTCGGCAAGAAGCAGCTCTCCGAGATCGTCAACGACCTCGCCGAGCGCTACCCCAAGGTCATCGTGGCGGCGACGCTCGACAACCTGAAGGCGGCGGGCTTCCACTGGGCGACGCGCTCCGGCGTGACCGTCTCCGTTGCCGACATCGTCGTGCCCGAGGCCAAGAAGGCCATCGTCAAGGGCTACGAGGAGCAGGACGAGAAGGTCCAGAAGCAGTACGAGCGCGGTCTGATCACCAAGGACGAGCGCACGCAGGAGCTCATCGCGATCTGGACCAAGGCGACCAACGAGGTTGCCGAGGCGATGAACGCGAACTTCCCCAAGACGAACCCCATCTTCATGATGGTTGACTCGGGTGCCCGAGGAAACATGATGCAGATGCGTCAGATCGCCGGTATGCGTGGTCTGGTGTCCAACGCCAAGAACGAGACGATCCCTCGTCCCATCAAGGCGTCCTTCCGTGAGGGCCTCACCGTCCTGGAGTACTTCATCTCCACGCACGGTGCCCGTAAGGGTCTGGCGGACACCGCCCTGCGTACCGCCGACTCGGGTTACCTGACCCGTCGTCTGGTGGACGTCTCGCAGGACGTGATCATTCGCGAGGAGGACTGCGGCACCGACCGCGGCCTCAAGCTGAAGATCGCGGTCAAGGGTGCCGACGGCGTGCTCCGCAAGACGGACGACGTCGAGACCTCGGTGTACGCCCGCATGCTCGCCGAGGACGTCGTCGTCGACGGCAAGGTCATCGCGCCTGCCAACGTCGACCTCGGTGACGTCCTGATCGACGCCCTGGTGGGCGCCGGCGTCGAGGAGGTCAAGACCCGCTCGGTCCTGACCTGTGAGTCCGCGGTCGGCACCTGTGCCTTCTGCTACGGACGCTCGCTCGCCACCGGCAAGCTGGTCGACATCGGTGAGGCGGTCGGCATCATCGCCGCCCAGTCCATCGGTGAGCCCGGTACCCAGCTGACGATGCGTACCTTCCACACCGGTGGTGTGGCCGGTGACGACATCACCCAGGGTCTGCCCCGAGTCGTCGAGCTCTTCGAAGCCCGTACGCCGAAGGGTGTCGCCCCGATCTCGGAGTCCGCGGGCCGGGTCCGGATCGAGGAGACCGAGAAGACCAAGAAGCTCGTGGTCACGCCGGACGACGGCAGCGACGAGATTCCCTTCCCGATCTCCAAGCGTGCCCGTCTGCTGGTGGGCGAGGGCGACCACGTCGAGGTGGGCCAGAAGCTCACCGTGGGTGCCACCAACCCGCACGACGTGCTGCGGATCCTCGGTCAGCGCGCGGTCCAGGTCCACCTGGTCGGCGAAGTCCAGAAGGTCTACAACTCGCAGGGTGTGTCGATCCACGACAAGCACATCGAGATCATCATCCGACAGATGCTCCGCCGCGTGACGATCATCGAGTCCGGCGACGCGGAACTGCTGCCGGGCGAGCTCGTCGAGCGCTCGAAGTTCGAGACCGAGAACCGTCGTGTGGTCCAGGAGAGCGGTCACCCCGCCTCCGGCCGACCGCAGCTGATGGGTATCACCAAGGCCTCGCTGGCGACGGAGTCGTGGCTGTCCGCGGCTTCCTTCCAGGAGACGACCAGGGTCCTGACGGACGCGGCGATCAACGCCAAGTCCGACTCCCTGATCGGCCTCAAGGAGAACGTCATCATCGGTAAGCTCATCCCGGCCGGTACGGGTCTCTCCCGCTACCGCAACATCCGGGTCGAGCCGACCGAGGAGGCCAAGGCCGCGATGTACTCGGCCGTCGGCTACGACGACATCGACTACTCGCCGTTCGGCACGGGCTCCGGCCAGGCCGTTCCGCTGGAGGACTACGACTACGGTCCGTACAACCAGTAGCAGTGAGTGAGAAGGGCGCCCATCCCGTCAGGTACGGGGTGGGCGCCCTTCCGCGTGTGCGCGAGCAGGCCGCCCGGAGCGGGTCAGCGCAGGGTTTCCCACAGGGCGAGGGCGAGACCGAAGGCGGCGGTGAGGACGCCGATGCTCGCCAGCGGCCAGCGGGAACGCTCCAGCGTGTCGAGGCGCGCCTCGTGGTCCGCCAGCTGTTTGTCGGTCTGGTCGCTGCGCTGCACCAGCAGGGCCAGCTGGCCGTCGGCGCGTGCGAAACCCGCCTCCAGCGTGCCGCGCAGGCGTTCCAGCTCCAGGGCGACGGCGACCGGATTGTTCGGGTCAGTCTCGGTCATGGGCGGCTCCTGTGGTCTCGTCCCCGGACGGCCCGGTGCGGAGCCAGGCGGGGAGCAGTGTCTGCACGCCGGGTACGGCCATCACCCGGGTCAGCGCCCCCGCGACGGCCAGGGCCCCGGCGACCCGGGGCAGGGTCGCCGGGAGACCGGACGCGTCGACAAGAGCGGGCAGAAGCACGGCAAGGGAGAGAGCCGTCTGGACCAGGGTGCGGGTGGTGCGGCGGGCGGCGTCGGACATGGCTGCGGGTTCCTCATTTCGTGTACGGGACCTTGAGGGCGTTCCACGAGGCACGGCCCGGTAGCCCGTCGGCGTCGCTGCCCCGGAAGCCGAGCTTGCGCTGCCAGGAGGCGTACGAACGGCGGTCGGCGTCCGTCCAGCGGGGCCCCGGGCCGACGGCGTACGACGCGCAGCCCTCGGCGGCGAGCCTGCGGCCCATGGCGGTGATCAGGGGCGAGCTGGTGCGGGCGGTGAAGAACGAGGCACCGGGGAAGGGCTGGTACCGGGGGACCGGTGACCCGCCCGCCGGACCGCCCGTGGATCCACCGCCCGCCGGGCCGGACAGCCGGGCGGCGACGCGGTCCCGCAGCGACGCCATGGTGAAGCCGCGCGGATCGACCTTCTGGTCCGACCACTCCAGGTGGCCGATGACGCTGCGCGCGCTCCAGCCGTGGGCCCGGCAGAGCGCCGCCGAGACGCGGGTGATCGCTTCGAGCTGGGCGGCCGGCCAGGGATCGTCGCCGTCGCCGAGGTTGACGCACTCGAATCCGTAGAAGTGCGCGTTGCCGTCGACGGCACCTGCACTGCCCTCGTGTTCCCGCGGTGCGGGCGGGCGGACGCCGTAGTCCTCCGCGATCACCCGCCGGAGGACGGCCGGATCGCCGCCGCCCGCGTGGTTGGCGCGGCCGTTTCCGACCAGATGGACGGTGCCGGCCTTGTCGATGACGCCGTGGCACAGAGGGCCCGGCAGGGTGGTGTGGCCGTTGTAGCAGAGCGCCACGGAGGCGTTGGTGCCGCTGCTGACGGTGTGGTGGATCAGCACGCCGTTCAGCGGCCCCCAGGCGCCCTTGTGGTTGCGGTGGTGGGTGCGCCAGCTCTCGTATTCGACGACGTCGACGCCTTCGGCGCGCAGCGCGGCGAGGAGCTGACCGGCGGTCAGGGGAGTGGCCATGGCGGTGGGCCTTTCGTAGGGGTGCGCAGGTGAGGGGCCCCGCACCGGGTGGTGCGGGGCCCCTCATCTGCGCGTGGTCAGGAGAGAGCCGCCCAGATGGCGTTGGAGTCCGCCACCACGCTGCCGGTGGTGAAGGAGGAGGGCAGCGAGGTCTGGCCGGTGGTGCTCAGGCGGCCGTGGCGGATGAACGCGCCGGGCATCCGGGCGCTGCCGCCCGGGGCCTCGCCGACGCTGGCACCCCGCAGGAAGGCGGGGCCGCTGTTGCTGGGGCTGGGTCCGTTGACGACGAGACCGATCCAGTAGTTGCCCGCCACCGCGTTGTACGGGGTCGCCAGCGGGCAGATCACCGTCTCGCCCTCGGTCTTCTTGATCAGCGTGGTGAGGTTGGCGGTCAGCCCGACCCGGGTGCCCGTGCCGGTGTAGAGACCCGCGTACGAGGACGTGCTGAGCGTTCCGCCTACGTAGCCCGGGATGTAGAACACCAGGTTCGTTACGGTGGTGGGTGCGTGCAGCGGGACGCCGATGAGGTAGACCCAGCCGTTGATGCAGTACTGCGGGGTGGCCGCGGAGCTCGCCGCGGGGTCGAACGCCCAGCCGCGGAACCCCACCGAGGCCGGGGTCCAGGTGCCGGCCGCCGACACCGTGTCGACGTAGCCGCGACGGGTCAGCTGGTCGGCGGTGACCGGGGCGGCCGTGGTGGCGGGCGGGGTGACGAACGTCTTGGCGCCCGCGATCTCCTGGGCGCCCGTGAGCAGGACCCCTTGGCCGGCCGGCACCGCGGCCACGTCCGAGGCGGTGAGGCTGACCGCGCCGGTGAGTCCGTTGACCGAGGCGACCGGGGCGCCGCCGAGCGCGAGGTAGCGGGCGTCGCCCGCCGCCTGCGTCAGCGCGCCCAGGTCGTTCGCGGTCAGCAGGACCTCACCGGTCTGCCCGTTGACGGAGGCGACGGCGCCCCCGCCCGCCGGGAGCTGCGCCGCCGGGACCAGCCCGTCGGTGCCGAGGGTGGCCACGCCGCCCGGCGCCCCCGCCGACGCGGCGGCGAGGGCCGAGACGTCCGCCGCGCCCAGCACGATGTCCGCCTCGGTGTGTCCGTTGACGGAGTGCACGGCACCGGCCGGACCGGCGGGTCCTTGCGGGCCGAGCTCCCCGGCGGGCCCCGGCGGCCCCGGTACGGCCACGTACTGCGGGGCGCCCGGATCGGCCGGGGCGATGTCGGCGAGGTCCACGGCGGGGACGGCGGCCGCCAGCGCGATCTGGTAGACGCGGCCGCCGCGGGCGAGACCGCCGAGCTTCTCCGTGACGGTGTACGTCCATGCTGTGGGGTTCCAGCCCGGGGCGTCGGTGGCGGGCAGGACGACACTGACCCTGCCCTCCGCGTCGAGCGTGGCCCGGGTGGGACCGCCCAGGAAGAGGTCCTCCTCGGCATGGGTGAGGAGCGCCGGGGGCCGGAATTCGACGGCGCCGCTCATCGGGCGGCCGTCGGGGGTCATGTAGCGGGCGGTGACGGTGACGGTGGGGATGTTTTCAGGCAGCACTCGGGTGCCCTCCTCGGTGGTGGTTGGGGTGGCTGTCCGTGTGTGGGCGTCAGGACTGGACGCCGTACAGGGAGAGCGGGCGGCACCGCAGGGTGTCGCCGGTGGCCGCGACCCTGGCCTGGATCTCGAAGGTGACCGCGGCGCCGAACGCGGCGGGCAGCCTCTCGGTGAACTCCAGTCCGTCGCCGGGAGCGCCCACCGGTCCGAGCGGTACGCCGTCCACGAGCAGCCGCACCTCGGCGCCCGTACTGCCCGAGGCCGCGACGACACAGTGCAGCCGGGGGTGCTGGACGAGGCCCCGGCCCTGGTAGAGCGTCGTCCAGGTGGTCGACCCGGTGGACTCCCAGCGCGCCGCGTCGGCCGGGCCCGGCAGCGGGTACGGGATGTAGGGGCGGGCCAGGCCGCCGTAGGCCGCGTCGTCGGCGACGACCACGTTGCCCCGGCGGTCGAAGACCTGCACCGGCTGGACGGGGAGGGTGTCCGGGGCCGCCGTCCAGACGGTCAGGGCCAGGGAACCGTCGTCGCGGCGGACGACGAAGCCCTGCTGCGGATCGTTTTCGCCGCGGTCCGGCTGGACCCGGCCCAGGTAGAGCAGGTCCTCGTCGCCCGAGGTGCGTACCCGCAGCCGGCCGCGGTCGCCGATGACGACCTCGCCGCCCATGATCTGATTCAGCGCCGGAGTGGTGTTGGCGCTGCCCATCAGCTCCCTGACCTGGCGTTCCAGCGCACGGATACGGTCTAGCAGATCGGTGGGGATGATCGCCACGGGTCAGGCTCCTTCCAGGTAGAGGACGGCGGTCTCGGCCTTGGTGCGCTGCGGCGGGGTGACGGCGATGCCGACGATCCGGTAGGCGGCGTCGAGACCCTCGTGGTGCCACAGGTCGTGGATGCGCAGCCGGATGCGGGCACCGAGGAGCGCCGGCGTGATCCCGCCGTCGAGCAGCACCGTCAGTTCCGGGATGACCTCCGGACGGTTCTGCCGGGCCAGTTCGGCGGCGGCGAGCGAACGCAGGGTCGCCGCGTCCGTGACGCCGCTGTGGTCGGAGGTCTGCTCCAGCCGGGGCCAGCCGGCCTCCAGGTCGCCGGGGGACGTCTCGCTGACGGTGAGGGGCTGGGACTCCTGGGACTGGTCGTTGTTGGCGGAGTCGCCCCGGGCCACCCAGACGTTCGCCTGCACGGTGGAGTCCGTCGGCAGGCTGTAGGTGAGCACCTGGCCCGGGTGGCTCAGCACGATGTCCGTGTGGCCCGTGCGGATCTGCGGGTGGCCGAGCTGGAGGCGTTTGACCCGGCGTCCCTCGGCGTCCCGGTAGCAGTGGACGCGCCACTCGAACCCGTCGCTCAGCCGGCCGAGGTTGTCGAGCAGTTCCCGGACGCGGGTGAGCGCGGAGTAGGCGTACGCGTAGTCCCGTATCACTCCGGAACGGTCGTGGCCCGGGCTGATGCCGATGTCGCCGCCGGGCTGCTCCTGCGCGTGGGAGATCAGGGTGTGGGCGATCTCGAACTGGTCCGTGCCGGTGCCCGCCAGGCCGTGGGCGAGGATGCGGTGGTCCAGGTAGGAGTCGAAGGTGCCGGCCTGGAACTGCACGGTCAGCCGGCCCTGTTCGTCGGAGACCGGTGTGCAGGTCCACAGGATTCCGCCCCACCAGATGTCGCCGTCGCGCTCCAGCCAGACCGCGGTGCGGCCGGGCTGGAGCGCGGCCCGCGCCCGGGCCGCGAGCGCGCCGCCGGGCAGCGGGACGGTGGCGGTGAGCGATCCGGGCTTGCCTATGTAGTCGTCGAACTTCGTCTCCGTGAGCGGCAGCACGTCCAGCAGGCGGTCGGTGCGCAGGTCGCAGAAGAGTGCCCGGTAGACGGGCGTGGTGACGGACGCGGTCATCGGCTGCCTCACACGAGCGGATCGACGCGGATGGAACGGTTGTCGTACCAGCCCTTGTTGCTGGCCGCCGACGAGCAGTAGGCGGAGACCGCCGTGTAGACGGCTCCGGGCTGGAGTCCCGTGACGCGGAAGGTGGCGGTCACCGATGTCAGCGCCTTGGACCCGACCGCCGCCGCGCGGTCCTCGTTCGCGGCGAGGACCAGGGCCCCGTCCTTGCGGATGTTCGCGCCCATCCGGGACCACTGGCCGTCGACCCCGGTGTTCCCCGTGAAGCCCACCGTCACCAGGATCGCGCCCGTCACCGGCACGGTGAAGGTGGCGGTGACGGTGGGACCGGTCGTGTCGGTGACCGCCTCGGACCAGGCGGTGGTGGCGCAGTAGCCGCCGTCGGTGTTGTACGCCCAGGCGGAGGACGGTACGGCGGGCCGCCACACGGTGCCGTCCCAGCGCTGGAGCCGGCCGGCCTCGTCGCGGTACTGGCCGGTGTACTCACCCGCGGCGAGGGCGCCCTGCGGGGCGATACCGCCTGCCTGGCGGGGGTAGTTCGCCCAGCGGGTGCCGTCCCAGCGCTGGAGGGTGCTGGACGTGTCGCGGTACTGGCCCGGGTATCCGCCGGGTGTGTCCCGGTTCCAGGAGTCGGCGACGATGCCGCCGACGGCCACCGTCGACACCCGCATGTCGTACACGGCGTCGGACCAGGCGATGCCGCCCGTGCCCACCGAGGCCCCCGCGGGCACCAGGACCCGGGCGAGCGGAAGAGAGGCGTCCGGGAGCTGCGGCGGTTCGGGAGCGGCATCGGCCTTGCCCACGACGACCTCCAGCACGGCTTCGGTGCGGCCGGTGCCGTCGAACTGCGCGTCGTACACGCGCAGGATCACCAGGTCGATGCGCGGGTTGGACGCGTCACCGTCGCCGAAGGTCACCTCGGTGTAGTCGGTGAGCACGACGGGGTACGCACCGGCCGCGCCCTGGCCCTGGATCACCGCGCGGCCCGGTGCGACGGAGGCCTTCATCCCGGCGTTCTCGCCGAAGACATACAGACCGGACATCAGGTACTCGCCGCCGGCGGAGCCGGGGATCACACCGCCGGCGGTGGTCAGGGCCCCGTTAGGGGTCATGGTGCCGACCGGGGCGAGCCGGGTGTCGGCCCGGGACTGGCCGGTCTCGGTCTCGGTGCGGTTGATCAGCCACGCGCTGCGTACGGGCATGTTGTCCTCCTGAGGAGTGATGGGCTGTGGGTGGTGGGCCGTGCGGGGATCACCAATGGGCGTCGCGCCAGCGCAGGGTGGCGGAGGCCCGGCGGTCCGGGGTGGTGTCGTCGGAGCGGAAGGCGAGCTCCGTGGCGCCCGGCGGCAGAAGGAACAGCTGCTCGGGTACGGACACGGGGGACGCGGTGTACAGCCGGGAGGTGGTGCCGTTGAGCAGGACCGTGCCCGAGTCGGTGTCCACGGTGAGTACGTCCTGCGGGCCCAGCACGATGTCGTACTGGAGCCGTCGGCCATCGGCGAGCCGGGTCAGTGCGGGGCGCCGCAGCGGGCCGCGGAACTCGATCACCGGGTGGGCGGCAGCCGCGCCGCCGTTCACGGCCGTGCAGGTGCCCGCGGCACCGGCCGACCCCCACTCCAGCGGCCACGCGAGCCCCATACCGGCGATCCCGGGCGCGTCCGGCCAGTCCAGGCCCGGCTCCATGACGGGCAGCGAGGCCTGCGCCTCCCGGAGCACGGCCCCGAACCGGCGCGGGTCGGTCGCGGTCCACTGGAGACTGGTCCGGGACGCGCCGTGCACCACGTAGGACCGGTCCTGCGGTACGACGCGGCGGCTGACCCGGGCCCGTACGGCGAGCGTCTCGCCGTGCAGCCGCACGGCCAGCCACTGCTCGCCGCCGTCCGCGCCGGTGGCGGCACGGAAGGCGGAGACGACGCCCGGGGTCTGCCCGGCCGTCCGGGGAAGCAGCCAGACGGAAGCGCCGACGAGCCGGGGCTGCGCCCAGCGGGCGCCGGGCCAGGCGCCGTGCTGGTCGGGGCGGGTGATGTCGCCGGTGTCGAGCACCGGGAGGTCGTCCCAGCCGGTGAGGCCGGTGCGGTCGATCTCGTAGGGCGTGCCCGGGCCCATCAGCAGTCCGGCCCACTGGATCTGCCCGTCGCGGGTGATCAGTGAGCCGGGTGCGGTCTCTGTGGCGTATGTGGTTGTGGTCTCGGCCATGAGGGGCCGTCACCTCGCTTCAGTCGTGGGGCGGTGGGGTGCTCATGCCACGGCCCCGTGCAGGAAGAGCAGATCGGTGGCGACGGCGAGCGGGCCGTTGCCCTCGGTCGCGTGGTACGTGCGCAGCCGTGAGCGGTCCGACGGGCTGGTGGGGCGCGTGGTGTGCGGCGCGCTTTCGGCGGGACGCAGCCGGCTCAGGGCGGACAGCGGCAGCACGGCGGACGCGGTGCCCGGTCCGGCGGGGCGGACGATGCCGCCCTCGGCGAGCTCGGGGATCCTGGGCAGGTCGACCCCGAACTTCTTGCCGAAGAAGCTGAAGCTGAGCTTGTTGAGGCCGTCGACGACCCAGTTGGCGAAGGAGATCAGCGCCTTGACCGGCCCGGTGACGGCTGCCATGACGCCCTGCATGCCGGTGCTGATGAAGCGGCCGATGCCGTCCAGGGTCCGGGACATGGCGTCCTTGACCCGGGTGAACATGCCGGGGATCTTCTTCGTGATCCAGTCCAGGACGGGCTGGATGACCGTGCGGAACCCGCTCCAGGCGCGGCGGATGAGGCCGGACACCGCGTGGGTGGCCGAGGTGACGGCGGACCGCGCGCCGCCGAAGTCCCTGGAGAGGAGTGCGCCGACGACGGCGAGGACCGCCGTGACGACCGCGAAGGCGGCCTTGAAGTAGGCAGAGATGACGGTGGCGTACGCCTTGAGGACGGGGCCGAGGAACTTCCCGATGGTCTGGAAGGCCTTGAGGACCTGGTCGAAGACCTGCTTCATGATCTTCTGGCCGGTCTGCGAGTTGAGCGCGTACTCGATCAGGTAGCCGGCCAGCGGGCTCACCAGGCCGAGGACGAACCCGAGCGGATTGGCGCGCATGGCGATGTTGACGCCGGTCATCGCGCCGGAGGCGACGGTGGTCGCGCCACCGAACAGGCCCATGAGCGCGGACACCGTGCCGGAGCCCTTGCCGAGGACGCCGACGACTCCGCTGAACAGGCCGGCCTCGGTGGCGATGGAGTTGAGTGGCGCGAGGGTGGTGCGGGCCTTGGCGGAGCCGGTACGGAGCTGGGTCGCCGTACGGCCGGCGGTGCGGCCCGCCTTGGTGAGGGACTTGCCGGCCGCGTCCGCCCCGGTCCTCAGCTGCCGGAGCTGCGTCACCGCAGCGTCGGCGGAGCCCTTGATCCGGCCGGCGGCGGCCTGGGCCCTGCCGAGGCCCTGCGCGGTGGCCCGTACGGACTGTGCGGCGCTCTTGACACGGCCGCGGAAGGAGGCCAGCGCTCCTGCCGCTTCCGCGAACGGGTCGGCGCCGATCGCCGCGGTACTCATCCGCGCGCCTTGGACAGGAACAGCAGGGCGGCGGCCGTCTCCTGGAGGTCGGCGGTGGACGCCTCGTAGTAGTTCTCGATCTGGAAGCCGGAGACCGCACCGGCCGTGGCGTTGACCGAGTCCGCCCTGGCCCGGCGGGCGGTGTGCTGGAGCAGCCGGTCCAGCTTGGACAGCGGCAGCACGGCCTCGGCCTCGCCGGCCTCGGCGACGATGGCGTGCACACCGCCGTTGCGCGGTGCCACGATGCCGCCGGCCGCCAGCTGCGGGATCTTCGGCAGGCTGATGCCGAAGGTCTTGCCGCCGACACCGGGGACCCAGCCCGGGATCGAGACCTTGATGCGGTTGAGCTTGTCGATCGCGGAGTTGATGAGCCGGATGACGGAGTTGATCGGGCCCTTCACCGCTCCCGTGATCTTGTCGAAGGCCCGTTTCGCGATGCCCTGCAGCCCGCCCCAGATGCTGGACAGTTTCTCCTTGACCTTGCTGAAGGCCTGGGGGATGACGTCACGGATCCAGTTGACGACCGGCGAGATGATCTTCTTGATGCCGTTCCAGACGCTGGAGATCACCGACTTGACGGCGTTCATCACCGTCGTGATGATCTTCTTCCAGGCGTTGAAGTAGGTCGTGATGACGGTGGCGACGGCCTTGATGACGACGGTGATCGCCTTTTTGATGCCGTCCCAGACCGTCTTGATCAGCGCGCCGGCCTTCTTCATGATCGGCCCGACGGCCTTCATGACCGAGCTGATGACCTTCTTGATCGCGTCGAAGGCGACCTTGAGGACCTTCTGCATGGTCTTCGACCGGGTGGCCATCTCGACCACCTTCTCGACCAGCGGGGCGAGCAGGGAGAGCAACTGGCCGACGAGGTTGCCCTTCATCGACTTGTTGAGCCCCTTCATGCCCTTGGACGCCTTGTCGGCCCCGGACTTGAACTTGCCGACCTGGGTGCCGCTCTTCTGACCGGTCGTGCCGGCCTTGGACATCGAGCGCTCGGCCTTGTCGGCGGACTGCTGGATCCTGGCGAGCTCGCGGGCGGAGCCCTGGGCGGAGCTCTTGAGCTTCTTGAGGCCGGTGTCACCGGTCCCGGCTCCGGAGGCCAGGGACTTCACCGATTTCCCGGCACTGTCCGCCTGCGAACGGAGCTGCGCGAGAGCGGTGGAGGACTTGCCGACGGCTTGCGTCAGACTCATTCGGAATCTCCCTTGATCCGCGATGGTTCGGGCCCGGGGGGCCGTTCATCAGGCGAACGCCGCGGTGAGTTCGTTGACGGCGCTGCGCAGGACCTTGACGTCGCTGGCGATCCCGCGAGCCAGGGGGCGGCTCCGGTGATCGATTCCCTGGTTCGTCTTGTTGTTGGGGTCGGCACGCAGCCGGTCCTGTTCCTGCTGAGCGGCGCTTCCGGCCCGTCTGATCGCGTCCTTTATCTTCTGGACGTCCTGGTCGATGTCCTTGATCTTCTCTATGTAGTCCTTGTGGTCCTCCAGGAGCTTTTCGTTCTCCTCCTTCGTCTTTCTGGCCGCTTTCTGGTGCTCGGATTCGATCTTCTTCTGAATCTTTGTGATGAGTCCTTGAGTGAGTTTCCATTCCCGGGTGGCCCCGAGGATCGTCAGCCCCTTCTCGTCGATCTTGAAGGCCGATACGCCGATCGTGAGAGCTGTGAGGCTGGCGGCGACTCCGGTCAGGCCCGCAGTCACGGCGGCGATGGTGTTGCTGACCCCCGCGAAGGTGTTCGAGAGGCCGCTCTGTGTGGTGCGGAGTGACCGATAGGAACTCTGGAGTTTCGTGATATCGGTACGGCCTGATTCGATATCTTTCTCTGCTTGGGCAAGGTCCCTGTCCAGCGCGGCAATATCTCTGGTCATGATCTCCTCGCAATTACCTTGGAGTGCTAGGATCCCCGCATGAGTCCTGAAGGTCCTCGTGTCGTTCTCGTTGCACCGATATCGCAGGAGCGGTATTTCGTGCCCCGGCAGAAGCGTTCGATCGCGTGGTACGCAGAGCGTTCCCTCGCGGTCGCCGACAAGTTCACTCCTGGTGCGGGAGTCGAGATCCTCCTCTACGGAACCGGCCACGGCGGGCCGGCTGTCGCCCGTACGGAATTGAATGCGCAGTCCCGTTCGGATTGGGTCCAGGAATGGGCTACCAGGCCGAACATGCGACGAGGTCTGCTCACGGACGCTTTTCCGCGCAGCCGCGTCGAAGAGTTCTTCGACCTGACCCACGAGTCATTGATCAGGTCCAAACCCCTGCCGGCCGCGGAGCTCGTCGTGAAGCATGCGGAAGCCGCAGGCGATGTGCCCACCCTGGTGATCTTCTGGCTGGACGGCAGGAGCCAGGCCAGGGAGATCCTTGAACTCATTCACGCATCCCGGACCGAGAACATCTTCTGGCAGTTCTTCGGGGACGAATCGGTCGTCAATTCGCTATGGCGTGAAGAGAAGGTCCACAAAGGGGAATTCCTTCCCCATGTCTCCTTCCACTTCAACACGAGCTGGGGTGTACGGAAGATCAGCAAGGCGTTCTCACGCTGGTATTCCGCACAGAACGCCTGAGCCCTTCCGCGGCGGTTCCCGAACACGCCTGGCGCGTGCCGGGCTCAGGCGAAGAACCGCATGAGTTCGCCGCGGTCGGGTGTCTCCGGCGGCGGGGGGTCCGGGGCGGAGGCATCAGGTGGTACGTCGGTGCCGCCCGGCCTCGGCACCGGCACCGGCGGCTCGGGCGGGTCGGAGTCCTCGTCCGTGTTGACGGAGGCGAACATCCAGTTGGCGGCGGCGAGATGGTCCACGGCGGCGGCCAGGAGGTAGTCGGTCACCGTCCAGTCGGCGCCTTCCCCGTGGAGCTCCTGGGCGACGGCGCTGTCGCGTGGCATGTGCTTGACCAGCACCGCGAGCCGGCGGCTGGTCAGCCGGCCGCGGTGCCAGTCGAGCAGGTCCACGCCGAAGTGCCGCAGCAGATCGGCCTCCAGAGCCTCGGCGTGTTCTTCCGCGAACGCGTCGAGGCTCAGCCTTCCCCCAGGCCGAGCCCGGTCTCCTTGCCGTACGCCTCCAGGATCGCGGCGATGTCCTGCATGGTGATGTCGTACCGCTCGAAGCGCGCGAACTGCTCGTCGCCCAGCAGGAGTTTCAGCAGGCCGTCGATGTCGTTGTCGTCGAGGGAGCGGAGCGCCCTGGCGGTGGAGCGGCTCAGTTCGGTGGGCAGTTCGAAGGTGTCGTCGTCCAGGTCGAAGGACCAGGAACGGCCGAGCGCCTCCATGCGCTGGGCGCGGGCCGCGCCGACGTCGAAGGAAGCCATGGGTGGCGATTCTCCTTGTGCAGAGGGATGAGCAGAGGGATGAAGGGGGTGCCGGGCGGGGCCGGAACGGACCGGCCCCGCCCGGCGGGGATCACGCGCCGGCCGGCACCGTGTAGGCGGCGTCCTTCATCACGAAGGTGGCGAGCGCCTGGTCATTGCCCGGGGAGAGCGCGGTGAAGGTGACACCGAGCATCGCGGCGGCCTTGCGGGCGAGCTTGATGTCGTCGGTGGCCGTCACCTGGCCGCGCGGGATGACGAAGCGGTAGGTGACCGCCGTGCCGTCGGTGAACTCCAGGCCGAGCGCACGCTCGTCGAAGGTCGGGCCGTCCGGCACGTCGAACTGGACGATGTCCGGCTTGGTCGCGTCCCTGCGGATGTCTCCCGCCGCGCCGCCGAGGAAGAACGGCAGCGTGTCCTCGTTGAACTGGAGCATCGAGAACTTCAGCGTCAGGTCGCGGTCCGCGTAGATGAACCGGGCCGGGCTGATCGACTGCCACGTCTCGACCGGGTCCAGCTTGTCCTTCTTCGAGAAGGTCACCCCGTCCGTGGAGGTGTAGCCGAGGTCCGTCCACTCCGTGCCCCAGTCGGCCGACGGGTCGTCGGTGAAGGCGGCCGGGAGCGGGGCGTTGATGTCCGCGACGAGGACGCGTCCGGTGCCGGCTACGCGGATCTCGGACGAGTTGTTGCCTGCCATGGATGACTCCTTTGGATGGATTTCCGTGGGTGGTGGTGCCTGCCGTGGATACGGCGAAGGCCCCGCCGGTGGCGAGGCCTTGTCTGTGGGGGCGCGGGATCGCGCCGGGCGGTGGTGCCGGGTCAGCCGATGCGCAGCGAGAGCCGCAGCACCGTGAGGTAGCGGTTGGCCGCCGGGTACAGGTACTCGGGCAGCCAGCGCGGCCCGTCGGCCTCGACCACGTCGGTGACCACGACGTTCGTGCCGTACGTCCGGCCGGCCGCCGCGAGCAGCTCGGCGCGGGCGGCGTTGGCGAGACGGTGCGCGGTCACCTTGTCGGGGCCGTAGGCCTCCAGTTCGATGAGCGGCTGGTCGAGGTGGAGGTCGTCGATCCAGGCGCCGCCGCGCCGGGAGACGATCACCGCCGGCTGGGTGCCGTCGAAGCCCGGCGGCGGGGTCTCGTCCACGACCGCGTCCGCGAGGTCCGGGCGGTCGGAGAGGAGCTCCACGACGATGGCCTCCACGTCGGGGAAGGTGCTCGGGGATGAGCTCATGACGGGGCGTCAACTCCTGTTCGCTGCTGCTGGCTTGTTGGCGACGGATGTACAGGTACGGCAACGGCGGGGCTGCGCCCCGGAGGGAAGGTGGGCGCAGCTCCGCCGCTGCACCAACTGTGACGCATAACGTGCGTGCGCGCAACCACCTAGTGCGAGGTTGCAATCCTGAGGGTCGGCGCAACTCCCGCATGGGTGGGGGTGAGTGCGTTAGTCTGCGGCTATCGAACAGGTATTCGAAAGGTGGCGGTTTCTGAAGCCCGGAGCGCCGTTACTGGGCGTGCGGAACGAGGAAGTGGAACAGGTGTGGACGGGAGCGCGATGGTGATCAGTGCCCAGGAACGGCTGGCCGATGTCATGGCCGCCGTGGTCGAAGTGGCCGCGGAGTCGGGGGAGTCGGGTACGTACACCGCCGACGTCGCCCGGACGCTGGCCGCCGTCGTCGGCAAGGTCGGGGCGAGGATCGCCGTGGAGGCGGAGACACGGGGGTTCCGCAGCGGCTGGGGCGAGGCGGTGGCTCTGACCTCCGGGGGTACGGGGGAGAGCGCCCAGGTGTTCCGCATGTAGGGCCCGTGCTCGGGGCCGGGGGCGGATGCGGACACGCGGGTAGGGGCGCCCCGGACGCGGACGCGGGCGCGGGGCCGGGCGCGGGCGCGCGGGCCGGGCCGGGCCGGGGTGCGGGCGCGGAGGCGCGGGCACGGGTCGGGGCACGGGTGGGAGCGGCGGCCCGGGCGCGGATACGGGCAGGGGCTTGGGGCGGGCAGGGAAAAGGGAGGGGCGGCCCGCGCGGGGCCGCCCCTCCCTCTGTCCTTTCCTCGTCCTTGCCTCGTCCTGTCCTCAGCCGGCCGTACGGGGCTTCCTCCGCGCCGCCCGCTCCGCCGCGAAGACGTCCTCCAGCCGGAACAGCTGGGCCCGGCCCCGCTTTCCCGCAGGCGTCAGGCGCCCCAGCTGGACCCACTTGCGGATCGTCGCCGGTGTCACGCCCGCCTCGTCGGCGGCCAGCGCTCCCGTGAGGAGGGTCGTCGCCGTCATCGGCGCACCTCGCGGTCCGCGGTGTCCGCCGTCGAGTCCGTCAGCTCCGCGAGATCCCCGCCGGACTCCGCGGCCAGCCGCACCCAGGCGCTCTCGCTCCAGGCGTGCCGGTGGGCCGGGTCCGTCCGGCAGTCGCAGTCCTGAGCGGTGCACCGGCACGCCGGGTTGACGCACAGCACCGCCCGCCGGGCCGGGAAGGCGCGCAGGGAGACCGAGTCGCACCACGGGCAGCGGCCTCGGACCCGTACGACCGGTTCGGCCGCGCCCAGCGCGCGTGTGCAGCGTCGCGCCATTCGGCGGGCCTCGTCCCGGATGTGGGACGTGAGCAGGGCGTCCCCGGCCGCCTGTCCGAGCAGCGTGGCGACGCGGAGCAGCCGGTCGGTCACCTGGGCGCGGCGTGGGCGTGGCAGGCGGAGCCGGTCGTGCACCGCCTCGTCGAGCTCCACCACGCCGTCGGTGATGTCGCGGATGGCATCGGAGACGTGCAGGCGCAGGGGTGCGGTGGTGGGGCCGGACGGGGTGAGGCCGTGCAGCTGCTCGGCCCGCAGCGCTTCCTGCCGCTCGGCGAGGGTACGGGCCGCCGGGGCGGAGGGCCTGGCGAGGTCCGGCGGCGGTGCGCTGGAGGAATGGCGGGACGGCGCCAGCTCGACCAGCAGCTCGGGGAACTGCCGCAGCAGCAGTTCGATCCAGAGCAGGGCCTCACGGGTGGTCCTCTCGGCCTTCTCGTCTTCGGTGCGCGCGGTCATGGGCGATCCCTTCTCCCCGGACGCAATTCGTTGCGTATCCGCACAGTCGCATGTTGCGTGCTCGCACGCAAGGATATTGGCCCGCAGAACACGCCCTTATGTCAACAGAATCCTCACAAACGAGACGGTGCCCGAGGGTAATTCCGTGCGCGCAAGCGCGATACGCTGAAGTTCGCTTCGGAGGGAGGCGACCGCTCATGACCACAGGCGAACTCGACCGCTTCGCGACCTGGATCGAGGAGCTCATCCGGCGGCGCGGCTTCGACATCGACAGCCCGCGCGGTGGCGGGAAATCGCGTCTCGCCGACGAGGCCGGAGTCCATCGGGCGGCCATCACCCGGCTGCTCCAGCGCCAGAGCATGCCAGACCTGGAGACCACGCGACGGCTGGCCCAGGTGCTCCAGGTCCCGGTGCGCGACATGCTCATCCAGTCCGGCCGTCTCACCGAGGAGGACCTGCCGCTGCCGTCGATGGGCCGGGCCGCCCCGGGCGAGCGGCGCCTCACACTGGAGGAGGCGGCCGACGGGCTCGGCATCGCGGCGGACCAGCGGGAGATGTTCATCAGGATCGCCGGCCAGTTCCTGCCCTCGGAACCGGTGGCGGCCGCCGGGCGCAGGGCGCCGCTCGCCTCCGACTGACCCACGGACGTCTCCGGGCCCGTGTCGCGGCCCGGGACGCGGTTCATGAGCCGCCTCCGGCGGGGGCTGTCGGGCAGCGGGTCGTCCGGCAGCGCACTCTCCGGCGGCGGCCCGCCTCCGGCGAACCGCTGCACTGTCCGGCGGCGGCCCGCCTCCGGCAAACCGCCCCCGGCGCAGGCCCGTAAGCTGGGTCGGCCTGTCCCCCCGCTCCAGCAGGCATACGCACAGCGGTGACGCGAGGCGTACCCGCACGCGGCGCGCCCATGCCCGCGCCGGTGTGCGGTTCGGGCCGGAGAACGGGGGCGCGTGTGGCCGGGCGGAAAGAGCGACCACGGATTCCCGCCGAAGAGCCCGCCGCCGAGGGAGCCGCCGCAGGCGTACCCGTGAGCACGCCGGTGAACGCACCCGTGAACGCATCAGCCGCGGGCTCCGTCGCCGAGGGCGTGCCCCCCGCCGACTCCCCCGCCGAGGACCTCGCTCCCGCCGGCCGAAGCGCGGGCACGGACTCACTGCCCGCCGACGGGCCGGACACGCTGTCCGGGCTCCTCGCCGCACTCGGCCGCCATCTCGAAAGCCACGCACCGGACGAAGTCGTGGTGCTGCTGCGGGAGGAGATGGAGCGACGCGAACTGCGCGCCTACTCCAGCGGCTGGCGCGATGCCGCCGCCCACTACGAGCCCGCGCTCCAGGAGGCGAGGGCCGCGGGCGGCCGCGCGTTGAAGCTGGTGAGGGGAGCGTCCGGGCAGGCGGCCGTCATACCTCTCCGGCAGCAGAGCGGCAACAATGCGGGCGGCGACGCGGCCGACCGCGGCACGGCCGGACGTCGTGGGGACGGCCACGCCGCGACCCGTCGCACGGACGAAGCGCCCGGGGAGGACAATGGGGTGCGGGCGCGTCCCGACCGGACCGGGCCGACGGCCGCCGATGAGCGCGGCGACAGATCCCCGGCTCCGGCCCTGGTCCCGAAAAGCCGCAGTTCCCGGGTCCCCACGATCCCCCGGCTGCGCCCGCCGTCACGCAGGCCCGGCACGGACGCGGCCCCCGTCACTCCCGACGGGGAGTCCCTGTGATCCGGGACACGGCATCGCGTGCCTGATGGGCGCGGCCGGCGGTCCGCCCGCGCGAGGGCCGCCCCCAGGGCATTTGTTTTGACCGGAGTCGACGAGGTGGGTACGCTCAGACCTTGTGCCTGGGGTGTGCCTGGGCTCGTGTGCGTGTCCTCAACCGCATGGCGAGTCCGTCTTTGGCCACCGCGATCTGTGCTTCCACTGCTCCAGGGGAGTGGCCCGCAGTATCCGACACACCCGACCGCGTGGGTCGGAGGCGTTCCAGGTTAGTTACAACGACGGCACACAGAAACCGGAGAAGTAGTGCCTACGATTCAGCAGCTGGTCCGGAAGGGCCGGCAGGACAAGGTCGAGAAGAACAAGACGCCCGCGCTCGAGGGTTCGCCCCAGCGCCGCGGCGTCTGCACGCGTGTGTTCACGACCACCCCGAAGAAGCCGAACTCCGCGCTCCGGAAGGTCGCACGTGTGCGTCTGACCTCCGGCATCGAGGTCACGGCCTACATCCCGGGTGAGGGACACAACCTGCAGGAGCACTCCATCGTGCTCGTGCGTGGTGGCCGTGTGAAGGACCTGCCGGGTGTTCGTTACAAGATCATCCGCGGCTCGCTCGACACCCAGGGTGTCAAGAACCGCAAGCAGGCCCGCAGCCGCTACGGCGCCAAGAAGGAGAAGTAAGAATGCCTCGTAAGGGCCCCGCCCCGAAGCGCCCGGTCATCATCGACCCGGTCTACAGCTCTCCTCTTGTCACCTCGCTGATCAACAAGATCCTCCTCGACGGCAAGCGTTCCACCGCCGAGCGGATCGTGTACGGCGCCATGGAAGGCCTCCGCGAGAAGACCGGCGCCGACCCGGTCATCACGCTGAAGCGCGCGCTTGAGAACGTCAAGCCCTCGCTCGAGGTCAAGTCCCGCCGTGTCGGTGGCGCCACCTACCAGGTGCCGATCGAGGTCAAGCCCGGTCGTGCCGCCACCCTCTCGCTGCGCTGGATCGTGGGTTACTCCCGCGCCCGTCGTGAGAAGACGATGACCGAGCGCCTCATGAACGAGCTGCTCGACGCCTCCAACGGTCTTGGCGCTGCTGTCAAGAAGCGTGAGGACACCCACAAGATGGCCGAGTCCAACAAGGCCTTCGCGCACTACCGCTGGTAGTCGCTTACCCCATCGAGACCGAGAGAAGATTGAGCCTTATGGCCACCACTTCGCTTGACCTGGCCAAGGTCCGCAACATCGGGATCATGGCCCACATCGACGCGGGCAAGACGACCACCACTGAGCGGATCCTCTTCTACACCGGCGTTTCGTACAAGATCGGTGAAGTCCACGACGGCGCAGCCACGATGGACTGGATGGAGCAGGAGCAGGAGCGCGGCATCACGATCACGTCCGCCGCGACGACCTGTCACTGGCCGCTCAATGATGTTGACCACACCATCAACATCATCGACACCCCGGGTCACGTCGACTTCACCGTCGAGGTGGAGCGTTCGCTCCGCGTCCTCGACGGTGCCGTCACCGTGTTCGACGGTGTTGCCGGCGTCGAGCCGCAGTCCGAGACCGTGTGGCGTCAGGCGGACCGCTACGGCGTGCCGCGTATCTGCTTCGTCAACAAGCTCGACCGCACCGGTGCCGACTTCTTCCGTTGTGTCGACATGATCGTCGCGCGCCTCGGCGCCGTCCCGATCGTCATGCAGCTCCCCATCGGCGCCGAGGCGGACTTCACGGGCGTCGTCGACCTCGTGTCGATGAAGGCCTTCGTGTACCCCGAAGAGGCCGCCAAGGGCGAGATGTACAACGTCGTCGAGATCCCGGACAACCTGAAGGAGGCCGCCGAGGAATGGCGCGGCAAGCTCCTTGAGGCCGTCTCGGAGAACGACGACGCCATGATGGAGCTGTACCTGGAGGGTGAGGAGCCCACTCAGGAGCAGCTGCACGAGGCCATCCGCCGGATCACCCTCGCGTCGAAGGGTTCCGCGGACTCCGTCACGGTCACCCCGGTGTTCTGTGGCACCGCGTTCAAGAACAAGGGCGTTCAGCCCCTGCTCGACGCGGTCGTCCGCTACCTGCCTTCGCCCCTGGACGTCGAGGCCATCGAGGGCCACGACGTCAAGGACCCGGAGAAGGTCATCTCGCGCAAGCCTTCGGACGACGAGCCGTTCTCCGGCCTGGCGTTCAAGATCGCGAGCGACCCGCACCTCGGCAAGCTCACCTTCGTCCGGATCTACTCCGGTCGCCTTGAGGCCGGCACCGCGGTGCTGAACTCGGTCAAGGGCAAGAAGGAGCGCATCGGCAAGATCTACCGCATGCACGCGAACAAGCGTGAGGAGATCGCGTCGGTGGGCGCCGGTGACATCATCGCCGTCATGGGCCTGAAGCAGACCACCACCGGTGAGACGCTGTGTGACGACAAGAACCCGGTCATCCTGGAGTCCATGGACTTCCCGGCGCCGGTCATTCAGGTCGCCATCGAGCCCAAGTCCAAGGGTGACCAGGAGAAGCTGGGTGTCGCCATCCAGCGCCTCTCCGAGGAGGACCCGTCCTTCCAGGTGCACTCCGACGAGGAGACCGGCCAGACCATCATCGGTGGTATGGGCGAGCTTCACCTCGAGGTGCTCGTCGACCGCATGAAGCGCGAGTTCCGCGTCGAGGCGAACGTCGGCAAGCCGCAGGTCGCGTACCGCGAGACGATCCGTAAGGCCGTCGAGCGCATCGACTTCACGCACAAGAAGCAGACTGGTGGTACCGGCCAGTTCGCGAAGGTGCAGATCGCCATCGAGCCCATCGAGGGTGGCGACGCGTCCTACGAGTTCGTCAACAAGGTCACCGGTGGCCGCATCCCCCGTGAGTACATCCCCTCGGTGGACGCGGGTGCCCAGGAAGCCATGCAGTTCGGCATCCTGGCCGGTTACGAGATGGTCGGCGTCCGCGTCACCCTTCTCGACGGTGGTTACCACGAGGTCGACTCCTCGGAGCTGGCCTTCAAGATCGCCGGTTCGCAGGCGTTCAAGGAGGGTGCCCGCAAGGCGTCCCCCGTGCTCCTTGAGCCGATGATGGCCGTCGAGGTCACCACGCCCGAGGACTACATGGGCGATGTCATCGGCGACCTCAACTCCCGCCGTGGCCAGATCCAGGCCATGGAGGAGCGCAGCGGCGCTCGCGTCGTGAAGGGCCTCGTGCCCCTCTCGGAGATGTTCGGCTACGTCGGAGACCTCCGCAGCAAGACCTCGGGTCGCGCAAGCTACTCGATGCAGTTCGACTCCTACGCCGAGGTTCCGCGGAACGTCGCCGAGGAGATCATCGCGAAGGCCAAGGGCGAGTAACTCACCGAGTTGACGCTTTAGGCTTATCACCGGAGCCTGGTGGGGCATTTGATGCGGCGCGCAAGCAATGCGTCGAATGCCCCCGGCCCCGGCATCCCAGCAAAGATCACCTGGCGCCGATGAAGCAAGGCGTACAGAACCACTCCGCAGGAGGACCCAGTGGCGAAGGCAAAGTTCGAGCGGACTAAGCCGCACGTCAACATCGGCACCATCGGTCACATCGACCACGGTAAGACGACCCTCACGGCCGCCATTACCAAGGTGCTGCACGACGCGTACCCGGACCTGAACGAGGCCTCGGCCTTCGACCAGATCGACAAGGCTCCCGAAGAGCGCCAGCGCGGTATCACCATCTCCATCGCGCACGTCGAGTACCAGACGGAGTCGCGTCACTACGCGCACGTCGACTGCCCGGGTCACGCCGACTACATCAAGAACATGATCACGGGTGCGGCGCAGATGGACGGCGCCATCCTCGTTGTCGCCGCCACCGACGGCCCGATGCCGCAGACCAAGGAGCACGTGCTCCTGGCCCGCCAGGTCGGCGTTCCGTACATCGTCGTCGCCCTGAACAAGGCCGACATGGTGGACGACGAGGAGATCCTGGAGCTCGTCGAGCTCGAGGTCCGTGAGCTCCTCTCCGAGTACGAGTTCCCGGGCGACGACCTTCCGGTCGTCAAGGTCTCGGCGCTCAAGGCTCTTGAGGGCGACAAGGAGTGGGGCCAGACCGTCCTCGACCTGATGAAGGCCGTCGACGAGTCCATCCCGCAGCCCGAGCGTGACGTCGAGAAGCCGTTCCTGATGCCGATCGAGGACGTCTTCACGATCACCGGCCGTGGCACCGTCGTCACCGGTCGTATCGAGCGTGGTGTCCTCAAGGTCAACGAGACCGTCGACATCGTCGGTATCAAGACCGAGAAGACCACCACCACGGTCACCGGTATCGAGATGTTCCGCAAGCTGCTCGACGAGGGCCAGGCCGGTGAGAACGTCGGTCTGCTCCTCCGTGGCATCAAGCGCGAGGACGTCGAGCGCGGCCAGGTCATCATCAAGCCGGGTTCGGTTACGCCGCACACCGACTTCCAGGCCCAGGCCTACATCCTGTCGAAGGACGAGGGTGGCCGTCACACCCCCTTCTTCAACAACTACCGCCCGCAGTTCTACTTCCGTACCACGGACGTGACGGGCGTTGTGACCCTTCCCGAGGGCACCGAGATGGTCATGCCGGGTGACAACACCCTCATGGACGTCGCGCTGATCCAGCCGGTCGCCATGGAAGAGGGCCTGAAGTTCGCCATCCGTGAGGGTGGCCGGACCGTGGGCGCCGGCCAGGTCACCAAGATCCTCAAGTAAGTCCTTGAGCGTCTGACCTGGTAGCTCCGCACAAGAGCACCGAGAAGGGCCCCGTCCTGCCGCGCAAGCGGTGGGGCGGGGCCCTTCTGTGTTTCTCAGACGGTGGGTACGGGCGGGCGGCGCACCATGAACACGTCGACCGGGTCCTCGCGTTCCGTGGTGAACCCGTGCCGCTCGTAGAGCCGCCGGGCCGCGCTGCCCTGGAGCACGTTGAGGCGGACCGGGGCCCCTTCGGCGTCGGTACGGTCCAGCAGGGCGCTCAGGACGGCCGAGCCGATGCCCCGCCCCTGGAGGTCCTCGTCGATGAAGAAGCTCTCCAGGCACTGACCGTCCTCGAAGGGGCGGAGCGTGACACTGCCGGCGAAACGGCCGTCGACGAGGATCACCGAGGTGTACTCGGGCAGATAGGAGTCGCGCAGCCGCCGGCGCACCCGGTGTTCGTCGTAGCGGCCGAGGCGGACCAGGTCCGGGCGCATCACGACGGCCCGGATCTCGACTATGGCCTCAAGGTCGTCGGGGGTGGCGGGGCGCAGGGCCCAGGCCTGAGTGGTACGTACACGCATGGTGGGAGTCTGTCAGGGGGCGGGTGCCGGTTCTCCGGGTGGTGGCGGCGGGGGCGGCGGTCCCCGGCGGGGTGCACGGGGGCGTGTCCTTCACCGTTCCGTCGGCAGGCCGCTGAGGAACGGAGCGAGCCGGTCGGCGATGATCCGGTCGTCGCGAGCCGAGGTGTGCCCGTCGCATCCGAGGAAGTCCAGGTCCGACAGATCGAGGAACCAGTAGTGGACCCCGCTGTCGCCGGCGGCGTTGCGCGCCTCGACCACCTGTCGCACATGCTCGGCGTTGCGGTCGAAGCCGACGGCCACGAGCGCGGTGCCGGCGCCGTAGCGCGTCCGCAGTTCCCGGAGGAACTCGTCGTAGGCGGTGCGGTAGGCGTCCGCGAGGCTGTCGTGCGTCCACGGTTCACCGGGGGCGAGGTCGGTGAAGTCGTTGGAGCCGAGGTTGACCACCACGATCTGGGGGCGCCAGGTCCCCGGGTTCTGCCAGACGTCGCCGTCCACGTTCAGCAGGGCGCGGTCGTAGTAGGTCCGGTACGTGACGTCCGGGGTGATGCCGGCGACGTTGCGCACCATGCCGAGGCCGGAGAAGCCGTTGATCTGGTAATCGGCGTCCAGTTGGCGGGCGGTGAGGGCGCCGTGGCTCACGTCGGTGTTGGTGGTCCGCTTGAGCTGCTCCGGATCGCAGTCGCGGGTGCCCGAGACATTGCCGTAGCCCACCGTGATGGAGTCCCCGATGAACTCGATCTGACGGTCCCGGGGCGCCGGCTTGCTCAGCACGGCGCCCCCGGGCGCGGCGACGAAGCCTCCGAACGTGCTGATGTCCCCAGGGGTCTCGTTGCGTTTGACGACCCGGACCGTGTGTTCGCCGTCCCGCAGTCCGTTGACCCAGTGCGTGGTGTCGCCGGGGGTGACCAGGGTGGCGAGGGTGGTCCCGTCCACCTGGACGTCGTAGTCGGCGGCCGAGCAGTCGAGCACCACCCCGAGTCCGGTCCCGCGGACGCGGCCCTCGAAGTACACCCCGGGCCAGCTGAACTGGAGTGCCTTCCCCAGGTCCTTGACCCGCCCCGTGGTGTGCACCTGCTCCGTCACCGCGGGAGTCGCCGGCCGGCGACTCCCGCGCCCCGGCTGCCCCGGGTTCCTGTCTCTCAAAGTCATCTGTGTGCCATCTCTCCGGCCCTGTGGCGCATCGGTGGGTCACGGCTGAACGTCCGGCATTCCACCCCTGAATGTCAATCAATTTGAAGAGGTGAAATGGGTCAACAGGCCCTAAAAGTGGGCTACTTGGCGCCTGTGGCGTGGACCGTGCGCGCCAGTTGTCGGCTGCGCGTGGCCGTGCTGGACGGCGCGCGGAGCCGTGCCGGGCCGGGGCCTGGCATGAAGGCGCACGGGTGGAGGGTGTCGCCGCACGTGGCGCCTTACGTAAGGCGCATATCTGGCAAAGTGGACGCATGTGTCACTACTGCGGTTGCCGTGAGATCCCGCTCATCAAGGAGTTCATCGCGGAGCACGAGTCCGTCACCGACGTGGCGGGCGGTGCCCTGCGCGCCCTGGACTCCGGCGACCGGGGCCTCGCCGCGGAGCTGGTGGCACGGATGGAGCGGGAACTGCGAGCCCACTGGCAGGGTGAGGAGCAGGGGCTCTTCGCGATGATGGGCGGCGACGCGGAGTACGCCGGCTACATCGACGCACTGGTGCGGGAACACCGTGAACTCGCCGCGTTCCTCGGCCGGGTCGATCTGAACCGCGCCGAGGACGTCGTACAGCTGCGGGAGGCGGTCGACGAGCTGTACCACCACATCGCGAAAGAGGAGGACGGACTGTTCCCGGCCTCGCTCACCGCACTGTCCGGGGACGAGTGGGACCTCTCGATGAGGGCCTGGCGCGCCGCCCATCCGGACGCCCCCGGGCAGCTCGGCCGATAGCGTGCGAACCAGGGAAAGACCCCGGGCGATGTCGGGTCGTCAGCGTGCGAACCGTGGGCAAGCCCCAGGGGGCGCACGCCCGGTCAGGGTCCGTGCGACAGGTCGGACAGGCGCACGCCGTGCAGCACGCGCAGACGCCGCAGCTGCCAGTAGGCCAGGAGGACCAGCGTCAGCGGCCCGGTGAGGCAGACGACCAGGCGCACCGGCATCGAGACCCGGTCGTACATCGGGTCTCCGATGGTGGGCAGGGTCAGGCAGAGCATGAAGAACGTCGGCAGCAGGGCCGGCAGGCAGTCGTTGACGTCGGCACTGCGCCCTCCGTTGAGGATGAGCAGCAGCAGGCCGTACAGGCCGAAGAGACCCAGCCACAGGCCGCAGACGGCGGTCACGGGGGAGTGGGGCGGCCAGTCGGAGAGGCTGGTCTGCATGAAGACCATCCAGGATGCGCAGGTGAGGACGTAGGCGAGGAGCGGGCCGCGCCACAGCTTGGTCGCGGCCCACTTCCGGCCTTTGGGCGCCATCGCCACCGCGAAACCGCAGACGTTGAAGATGATCAACATGGCGCCGGCCGTGTACGCGAAGCTCTGCCAGAACCGCCCGGGGATCTCGCTCGCGGGCACGAGTCCGAGGACCAGCCAGGCGGCGACGGTCAGGGCGACACCGAGCGCACCACGCCAGATCTGTGCCCTGCCGATCGCGCGGTCCCTGACCCGGTCGGGGCGGGTCGGCGAGCAGAGGCGGTGCGCGGTGATCACCGGCAGCAGCCAGCCCAGCCACCACAGGACGCCGCGCCGCGCCCGGGGCACGAGGCGGAAGACGGGTGCGGGGGTCGGCCGGGGCCGTGTCCCTGGTGGCGGCACAACCGGAGGTCTCGTACCTGGCTCCGCCATCGCTGCCCCCCGTGGCCGGTGTCGGCACAACTGTAGGGAAACGCGGACTCGGCGTCACCAGTGCTTACCCCGGCAGGACGGGGACCTCGGGTGGTAGCGGGGCAGCGGGCGGGCGCTCCCCCGTCGCCGTCGGAGGGCGTGGCCGGTCAGTGGTCCTTGGTGAAGACTTCCTCGGCGGTGGTGGCGGTGGCGGCGCGTTCGAGCCAGCGGTCGAGCAGGTGGGAGTCGGCGCAGGCGGTGATCTTCTGGCGGAGCTCGTCGGTGAGGGCGATGCCGCGTGCGTCGACGATCAGCAGGAGGCTCTTTGCCCGGGCTTCTGCCTGGGCTTCTGCTCGGCCCTGGGCTCGGCCTTGGGCTCGGCCCTGGGCTCGGCCTTCGTCCCGGATTTCTTCGGACATGAAGGATGTGTAGAAAGAGGTATCCACGGCCACCAGGTTCCTCCACTGTTGTGCGGCCGGGCGGTTGCCCAGGCCTTGTGCGGTGAGTTCGGCGATGGGTTCGGCGACGTTGTCGGGTACGTCGCGGAGTGCGGCGGAGAGTGTTTTCAGTATGGCATCGACGTCCGGATTGTCGGCGTGTGTGATGGCGGCGAGGGTGGCGAGTGCGAGGTCTTTGCGGGCTTCGGCGACGTTGGTGATGACGGGCATGTTGTGGGGTCCGGCGACGAGTGGGTTGAGGGTGAGGGTGGGCCATTGGGGGAGGCCGATGGTGAT
>NZ_JBVHOQ010000039.1:0-84368 GCF_055568375.1 Streptomyces sp. NPDC026062 | reverse complement strand
CTGTAGTGGGCCACCAGGTTTCTGCGGGGGGGCGGGGGGGCCCGCCGGGGGGGGCCCCAACCCCGTGCGCCACCTCCTTGCCCCGCCCGCCGCCCCACCCGGGGCGGCGCCGGACGCGCTCGGCAGACGGATTTCACCGGTTCATCACCGGTTCATCGACTCGGGGAGGACACACCATGGGCGTCACGCTCGCCAAGGGAGGCAATGTCTCCCTCTCCAAGGCCGCACCCAATCTCACCCAGGTGCTCATCGGTCTCGGCTGGGACGCACGATCCACGACGGGGGCGGACTTCGACCTCGACGCGAGCGCTCTGCTGTGCCAGTCGGGCCGGGTGCTCGGCGACGAATGGTTCGTGTTCTACAACAACCTCACGAGCCCCGACGGCTCCGTCGAGCACACCGGTGACAATCTCACGGGTGAGGGCGAAGGCGACGACGAGTCGGTCATCGTGAACCTCAACGAGGTGCCGGGCCACTGCGACAAGATCGTCTTTCCGGTCTCCATTCATGAGGCCGACAATCGCGGACAGACGTTCGGCCAGGTCAGCAATGCGTTCATCCGGGTGGTCAACCAGGCCGACGGCCAGGAACTCGCGCGTTACGACCTCAGCGAGGACGCTTCCACGGAGACCGCGATGATCTTCGGTGAGCTGTACCGCTACAACGGCGAGTGGAAGTTCCGTGCAGTGGGGCAGGGGTACGCGTCGGGGCTGCGAGGCATCGCTCTAGACTTCGGGGTCAACGTTTCGTAAAGCCGCGCACGGGCGCGGGGGAGCCCCGTGCTCTTCGGGGGAGACCCTTACACACATGATGGGGTAGCCAGTGGTTCTGAAAACCTTCGGCTGGTCGTTCGCGATTACCGCGATCGGTCTGGTCGCAGCGTGGTTCTACGGGGGGTGGGAAGCCTTCGGAGTGGTGGCGATCCTTTCCGTCCTGGAGATCTCGCTGTCCTTCGACAATGCGGTGATCAACGCCGGAATCCTGAAGAAGATGAGTGCCTTCTGGCAGAAGATCTTCCTCACGATCGGTGTGCTCATCGCGGTCTTCGGTATGCGGCTGGTATTCCCCGTCGTGATCGTGGCCGTCACTGCCAACCTGGGACCGATCGAGGCCATCGATCTGTCCTTCAACGACCCGGACCAATACAAGGAACTGGTCACCGACGCCCACCCGGCGATCGCCGCCTTCGGTGGCATGTTCCTGTTGATGATCTTCCTCGACTTCATCTTCGAGGAGCGTGACATCCAGTGGCTGCGCTGGATCGAGCGCCCGCTCGCCAAGCTCGGCAAGGTCGACATGCTGTCGGTCTGCATCGCGCTGATCGTCCTGCTGATCTCGGCCCTGACCTTCGCGACCAAGGCCCACCAGCACGGCGGCGGACACGCGGACAAGGCCGAGACGGTCATGCTCGCGGGCATCGCGGGTCTGATCACGTACCTCATCGTCGGCGGTCTCTCCGGCTTCTTCGAGAACAAGCTCGAAGAGGAGGAGGAACGCGAGCACGAGGCGGAGGAAGAGGCCAAGCGGTCCGGCAAGAAGATCTCCGCGGTCGCTCTCTCGGGCAAGGCCGCGTTCTTCATGTTCCTCTACCTGGAAGTGCTCGACGCGTCCTTCTCGTTCGACGGCGTCATCGGCGCCTTCGCGATCACCAACGAGATCGTGCTGATGGCCCTGGGTCTCGGTATCGGCGCCATGTACGTCCGTTCGCTCACGGTCTACCTGGTCCGCCAGGGCACCCTGGACGACTACGTCTACCTGGAGCACGGCGCGCACTACGCGATCGGCGCCCTGGCCGCCATCCTGCTCGTCACGATCCAGTACGAGATCCCCGAACTCATCACCGGTTCCGTGGGTGTCATCCTGATCGGCTGGTCCTTCTGGTCCTCGGTCCGGCGCAACCGCGCGATCGCGGCCGACGGAGGCGAAGGCAGTACGGAAGTCTCCGCCGGGGTGTGACCCGGCAGGGAATGAGGAACGCTCTCTGCGGGGCGGCTCGTGCGGCGAAGGCTTCGGGGAACACCCGGATCCGGCCCGGAGCCGCCCCGTAGCGGTACGTGCGCCGCACGTGCCGTGTGCGACCGGTGGGGCCGACATGTAGGGGGTTGGAGATGGCGTTCTGGGACAGCCTGTGGCCGGGGCGGGAATCGCAGTTCGAATCGGGCAGCGCGGCCACCAACTCCATCGTGCTCTCGCGCCGGCACGCCACGGTCTCACTGACCAAACAGGGCGCGCTGAGCGGCAACCTCCGGGTCAACCTCTCCTGGCAGATGCGCACGTCCGACATCGAGGGCCGGTCCCGGCAGAGCGGCCGTCTGCTGCAGCCGCTGAAGCTCTTCAAGCCCGACGTGGTCCAGGCCCACACCCAGGGTGTGGCCAACGTCGACCTGGACCTGGGCTGCATGTACGAGCTGGCGGACGGCACCAGGGGCGTGGTGCAGCCGCTCGGCAATCTGCTCGGTGATCTGAACGGGCCGCCCTACATCAAGCTCAGCGGGGACGACCGCTTCGGATCGGCGTCCGGGGAGACCGTCTACGTCAACCTCGACCAGCGCGACCAGATGAAGCGGATGCTGTTCTTCGTCTACATCTACGACCAGACGCCGGCCTTCGACCGCACGCACGCCAAGGTCACGCTCTACCCGGGCAACGGGCCGCGCATCGAGATCGAGCTGGAGGAACGGGCCCCGCAGGCCCGCTCGTGCGCCGTCTTCACGCTGGAGAACGTCAAGGACGAGCTGATCGTGCGGCGCGAGGTGAAGTTCGTATACGGATTCCAGTCGGAGCTGGACCGGCTGTACGGGTACGGCATGCAGTGGGGGCGCGGCTACAAGACCCGCGCCTGAAGGGGGAGGATCCGGGCGCGGGGGCGGAGGTGCCGTGCGTGCGGGGCGGAGAGCCCGAGTGCGGCGGCGGTCCGGGCGGCGAGCCTGGTCACGGCCGTATGAACTGCGGCCCCTGCGGCGGCAGGACGAAATTCGGGTCGGGTGCGTACGCTGCCGCCGCCGCGGGCTGCGGATAGCCGTAGGCGGGCTGTGCGGACGCCGGCTGGGGGTAGCCGTACGCGGGGCCCTGGGCGGGTGTCGCAGGGGCCGCGGTGGGCCCTGGATAGCCGTACGCGGGCTGCTGGTGCTGGATCGTGGCCTGCGCGTCGGGGTCGGCCGCCGACGCCGGCGGGAACGCGGGAACGGGCGGGGCCGCCGGGCCGGGCTCGGCGGGGGCCTCCGACTCGTCCACCGAGATGCCGAAGGCGGTCGCCAGACCGATCAGGCCGGTCGGGTACCCCTGGCCCACGGCCCGGAATTTCCAGCCATCGCCTCGGCGGTACAGCTCGCCGCAGATGATCGCGGTTTCCTCGCCCGTCTCCGCCCGCACGTCGAAGAAGGCGAGCGGTTCGCCGCCCGCCGCCGCGGCGTCGTAGATCAGGATGCGGAGATCGCGCACCTGGCCGAAGGCGGCTCCGTCGGAGGACGCGGCGATGACGACCTGGTCGACCGAGGGGTCGAGTGCGTTCAGATCGGCCTCGACGGTGTCCGTCAGCCCCTCGGGCAGGCTGCGCTTCGGCAGCCGTCGCACCAGGCCGGAGGGGTGGCGGGGCTGGTTGTAGAAGACGAAGTCCTCGTCGGAGCGCACACGGCCGCCCGAGCCGAGCAGCAGGGCCGACGCGTCCACATCGGGGACCCCGGTGCCCGGGGTCCAGCGCAGCACGGCCCGTACGGCCATGGCGTCGAGGGGGACGTTCGAACCTTTCAGCATCGCGTGCGTCATGCCGGTCATCCTGCCTGCTGGCTGCCCGTGCGGACAACGCGGGGGTCGCGAGCCGTGTCCCGCGCGCAGTCCGGAGCGGGGTCCTCCGCGCCCTTCGGAACCATCGCTAAATGGACGAGTTACCCGGAATTCATGTGGGCAGGGAACTGTCGGCACCCGTCCGTACGTACTATTACCGGCCACACGTTGTCCGGTCGGCCAAGCAGCACGGGGGGAATCACATGCGTCATTTCGGGCATATCACGGCTGCGATGCGAGGCGATCTGTTCTTCCAGGAGCCGGGTGACTTCGACGCCGGTTCCCCGGCGCCCGTCCTCGCGGCCGCCCTGGGCGCCACGCTGTACAGCCCCGCCACCCGGCCCGCGCTCGCCGACGACGTCATCAAGCAGGCCCGTCGCGGAGTCGTCTCCATGGTGCTTTGCCTGGAGGATTCGATCGACGACTCCGAGGTGCCGGGCGCCGAGGAGAACCTGGTCAGGCAGTTCGCCGACCTCGCCGAGCGCGGCGCCGAACTGCCCCTGCTGTTCATCCGCGTCCGCGAACCGCGCCAGATCGGGGATCTCGTGCGCCGGCTCGGCGGATCCGTCCGACTGTTGTCCGGTTTTGTACTTCCCAAGTTCACCCAGGAGCGGGGCGTCCTGTTCATGGAGGCGCTCGCCGAGGCCGAGGGGACCGCCGGGCAGCGGCTGTTCGCCATGCCCGTTCTCGAATCCCCCGAGCTGCTCCATCTGGAGACCCGCCAGGAATCCCTCCAGAAGATCGCCCGCACCGTCGGCACCTACCGCGACCGGGTACTCGCGCTGCGGCTCGGCGTCACCGACTTCTGCTCGGCCTACGGACTCCGCCGCGCGCCCGACATGACGGCGTACGACGTCCGGATCGTCGGCGACGTCATCGCCGACGTGGTCAATGTGCTGGGCCGGGCGGACGGCACGGGCTTCACCATCACCGGCCCCGTCTGGGAGTACTTCAGGCTCCAGGAGCGCATGTTCAAGCCGCAGCTGCGGCGGAGCCCCTTCCTGGAGGGCCGGGAGGAGGAGCTGCGCACGACCCTGATCGAGCACGACCTGGACGGGCTGTTGCGGGAGATCGAGCTCGACCGGGCCAACGGCCTGCTCGGCAAGACATGTATCCACCCGTCGCACGTCGCACCCGTGCACGCGCTGTCCGTGGTCAGCCACGAGGAGTACAGCGACGCGCGGGACATCCTGCGGCCGGAGCGCGACGGCGGCGGAGTACTGCGTTCGTCGTACACGAACAAGATGAACGAAGTGAAGCCCCACCGCGCCTGGGCCGAGCGCACCCTGCGACGGGCCGAGGTGTTCGGTGTGGCGAAGGAGGACGTCGGCTTCGTGGAACTGCTGGCGGCGAGCGTCGTGGAGTGAGCGGAGCGCCCGGGAGGGTGGGCGGGTGATTTGCGCCTTCCTCGGCCTGGGCACCACCCCCATGGAGCGCCCGCGCGCGCGGGCGAGTGATGCTTGACGGACGGGCCCGGTGAACGGGCGCGTGCGTGGGACAGACGGCGGTGCCGGTGGACGAGCGGGGCCGCGGGAGAGACGACACGACGGGCCCGGGCGAACGGGCGCGTGCGTGTGACAGGACGGCGGGCCCCGGTGAACGGGTGCGCGTGACAGGCCGACGGAAGGAAACGGCGAACGTGGTGTGGTCGGGTAGCTGGGTCGCGGAGCGGCTGGGCGTCGAGCTGGCGGGCGACGGGGAGCTGCGCGAGCTGCTGGGCCTCGCCCTGCGGCGCAACCCCAAGCGGGCACATCTGCTCGTGTCCAACGTGCTCGGCAAGCACGTGCCGCAACGCCCCTCCGTCGTGTACGGCGCCGGCTTCGAGCTCGGCCGCCGGGTGCACGAACTGCTGGGCGAGGACGGCGCACGGCACGCGGTCGTCCTCGGCTACGCGGAGACCGCCACCGGGCTCGGGCACGCCGTCGCCGACGGGCTCGGACCCGCGCCCTACCTCCACTCGACGCGACGCCCCGTCGAAGGCGTGACGCGGGCGGGCGGCTTCGAGGAATCGCACTCGCACGCCACCTCGCACCTGCTGCTCCCGGAGGACCCGGACCTGCTGGCCGGCGAGGAGGGCGGCGGGACGGGTACGACTCTCGTCCTCGTCGACGACGAGTTCTCCACCGGCAACACCGTCCTCAACACCATCCGCGCCCTGCACGAGCGCTACCCCCGCAAGCGGTACGTCATCGTGGCCCTGGTCGACATGCGCTCACCGGCCGACCAGGGACGGCTCGCCGAGTTCGCCGAGGAGATAGGCGCCCGGGTCGAACTGATCGTGAGGAACACGGGCACGGTCAGCCTCCCGGAAGGTGTCCTGGAGAAGGGCCAGGCGCTGGTCGCCGCGCAGGAATCGGCCCGGACGGCGCCGCAGGCGGTGCGCCCCGGGGAAGGCCCCGGACCGCGGCGCACGCCTCCCCGCCCCCCCACCCGGATCGACCTCCAATGGCCCGCCGGAGTGCCCGACGGCGGCCGGCACGGCTTCACCCCCGCACATCGCGCACTCCTCGAACCCGCCCTCCCCGCCATGGCGGACCGCATCGCGCAGGCGCTGGGCGAGCACCCCGGCCGGGTCCTCGTCCTCGGCTTCGAAGAGCTGATGTACGCGCCCCTGCGCCTGGGCACCGCCCTGGAGGAGCGCACCGGCGCCGAGATCCGCTACTCCACCACCACCCGCTCCCCGGTCCTCGCCGTGGACGACCCGGGCTACGCGATACGCACCCGGCTGGTCTTCCCGGCCCACGACGACCCGGCCGACGGCCCCGGCGAGCGCTACGCGTACAACGTCGCGGGCGGCGGCTTCGACGCCGTGGTCCTCGTCGTCGACTCCACCGCCGACACCCGTGCGCTGCACGGCCCCGGCGGCCTGCTGCACCAGCTCGCACCGCACACCGCCCACGTCCTGCTGGCGGTCGTCCCCTCGTACGCGCCGCCCGGGGCGTCCGCCGCCGGACCGGCCCCGTCGTACGCCCCCCAACGGCAGGAAGAGACCGCCATGCTGCCCGAGCCCCTCCGTGGCCCCGCCTTCTCCTCCTACGCACCCGACGAGGTCGGCTGGCTGCTCCAGGACCTGTCGGACACCGAGCTGGAGGCCCCCACCGAGGAGCGCGAGGAGGCGATACAGAGCGGTGGCGCGCACTACGCCGAGTCGCTGCCCGTCGAGTACCAGCCGTCCGAGCAGTACCAGGACCTTTTCAAGGCGGCCCTGAGTCTGTCCGCCGCCCGCATCGCCCGCGCCGTCGGCACGGTCACCGAGACCGTCCTCGCCGAGCGCGGCCCCCGCCCCGTGCTCGTCTCGCTGGCCCGCGCCGGCACCCCCGTCGGCGTACTGATGCGCCGCTGGGCCCGCCTCCGCAGCGGCGTCGACCTGCCCCACTACGCCGTCTCGATCGTGCGCGGCCGGGGCATCGACGCCAACGCCCTGCGCTGGCTGGCCGCCCACCACAACCCGGCCGACGTCGTCTTCGTCGACGGCTGGACGGGCAAGGGTGCCATCACCCGTGAACTGGCCGCGGCGATCGCGGAGTTCGAGGAGTCCGACGGGACCGAGGGCTTCAACCCGGAGATCGCCGTCCTGGCCGACCCGGGCGGCTGCGTCCGCACGTACGGCACCCGCGAGGACTTCCTGATCCCCTCCGCCTGCCTCAACTCCACGGTGTCCGGACTGATTTCCCGTACGGTCCTCCGCTCCGACCTGGTCGGACCCGATGACTTCCACGGCGCGAAGTTCTACCGGGAGCTCGCCGGATCCGATGTCTCCGGCCACTTCCTCGACACCGTCACCGACCGGTTCGGTGAGGTCGCCGACGCCGTGGACGCCGAGGTGAAGGAACTGCTCACCGCCGACCGCGCACCGACCTGGGAGGGCTGGGCCGCGGTGGAGCGCATCAGCGAGGAGCACGGCATCCACGACGTCAACCTCGTCAAGCCGGGCGTCGGCGAGACGACCCGCGTCCTGCTGCGCCGCGTCCCGTGGAAGATCCTCGCCAAGCGCGGCGCCGGCGCGGACCTGGAACACATCAGACTGCTGGCGGACCAGCGCGGCGTCCCGGTCGAAGAGGTCGACGAACTCCCTTACACCTGCGTCGGGTTGATCCACCCCAAGTACACGCGCGGGGCGACCGGCGCGGACGGCAGGGCGGTCGATTCCAAGTGACCTCCCAGCTGACCCCTCGGACGGCACCCCAGGTGACCCCTCAGGTGGCGCCCCTGCCCGGCTCCTCGTCCGCTTCCCCCGTGACGCTGGTCGCCAGCGACCTCGACCGCACCCTCATCTACTCGGCGGCGGCCCTCCAGCTCCCGATGCCGGACGCCGAGGCCCCCCGCCTGCTCTGCGTCGAGGTGTACGACAGGACGCCCCTCTCGTACGTCACGGAGACGGCCGCCGCCCTGCTCGCCGAACTGACGGGCTCCCCCTCCACGGTCTTCGTACCGACCACCACCCGCACCCGCGAGCAGTACCACCGCATTCATCTCCCGGGCCCCGCAGCCGAGTTCGCGATCTGTGCCAACGGCGGACACATCCTGGTGGACGGAGCGTCCGACCGCGACTGGCAGCGGACCGTGACCGGCCGGCTGGCCGAGGAGTGCGCCTCGCTCGACGAGGTCCGCGCCCACCTCGTCTCCGCCGCCGACCCCGCCTGGCTGCTCAAGGAGCGGGTCGCCGAGGACCTCTTCGCCTACCTCGTCGTCGACCGGGCCCTTCTGCCGGCCGACTGGACGAAGGAACTCGCCGCGTGGGCGGAGCCGCGCGGCTGGACCGTCTCGCTCCAGGGCCGCAAGATCTACGTCGTACCGCGTCCGCTCACCAAGAGCGCGGCCATGCGCGAGGTCGCCCGCCGCACCGGCGCCACGCTCACCCTGGCCGCGGGCGACTCGCTCCTCGACGCCGACCTGCTGCTCGCCGCCGACCGGGGCTGGCGCCCCGGCCACGGCGAACTGGCCGACGCGGGCTGGAGCGCCCCGCATGTGGAGGCGACCGCGGAGAGCGGCGTGGCGGCGGGCGAGGAGATCCTGCGACGCTTCCTGGCGGCGACGGAGCCGGAGCCGCGCCGGGCGGTCTGAGCCGAGGGCGGGGCGGCTGTCCGAGCCCGGGAGGAGCGGGCGGTCCGAGCCGAGGGCGGGGCGGGGCCGACCGGTCCGGGGCGAGGGACGGGCCGACCGCGACGCGCGCCGAAATTGCTCGTACACGGCCCTGGCCTGCGGCTACAGTCACCGCGTTCCCGCCCGCTCATCGGAGGGAGCGTTCCAGTTCTCAGCAAGGAGCGGTGCGATGACCAAGGGCAACCAGACCAAGATCACGGACGAGCTGTACGCGTACATGCTGGCCCACAACCCGCCGCTGGACGCGGTGCAGCGCGAACTCGTCGACACCACCTACGCCCGGCTGCCCGGCCACGCCGGCATGCAGTCGGCCGAGGAACAGGGCCCGCTGCTCGCCTTCCTCGTACGGCTGACCGGGGCCCGGCACATCGTGGAGGTCGGGACCTTCACCGGGTTCTCCGCCCTGGCGATGGCCCAGGCGCTGCCGGACGGCGGCCGGCTGATCGCGTGCGACATCTCGGAGGAGTGGACCGCCTACGGCCGTGAGGCCTGGGCGAAGGCAGGCGTCGCCGACCGGATCGACCTGCGGATCGCCCCGGCCGTCGACACCCTGCGGGCCATGCCCGCGGAGCCGCACATCGACTTCGCCTACCTGGACGCGGACAAGGAGAACTACATCGCGTACTGGGAGGAGTTGGTGCCCCGGATGAGCCGGGGAGGCCTCATCACCACGGACAACGTGCTCTTCCACGGCGACGTGACGGACCCGGGGGCGACCGGGTCGGCGGCGGCCATCCAGGAGTTCAACGACCATGTGTCCGCCGACCCGAGGATGGACAGCGTGCTGCTCACGGTGTCGGACGGACTGACGCTGTCGCGCAAGCGGTAGCGGTGCTGTAGCTGTAGCCGTAGCCGTAGCCGTAGCCGTAGCCGTAGCCGTAGCCGTAGCCGTAGCGCGGGGCGCCGGGCCGCCTTGCGTGACGGGTCAGCCGCAGCAGCCTCCGCCGCAGCAACCGCCGCCGCCTCCGCCCGAGGGCGCGGGAGCGGAACCGGCCGAACCGCCCACGGCGACGGCCGAGAGAAGCTTGACGGTGTCCTCGTGCCCGACGGGGCAGGAGGCGGGGGCCGAGGACTCGGCCATCGGGCGGCTGAGCTCGAAGGTGTCTCCACAGGAGCGGCAGCGGTACTCGTAACGAGGCATGGCCCCAGGCTAGCGGCCGACACGGCCGACGGGAGCCGGACAGCCCGCACGTTCCATGAGCCGCAGGGTGACGAATCGCTGGGCTGCGGACTGCCGGGCTGTGAATCGCAGGGCTGTGAGCCACCGGGCTGTGAACCACCGGACTGTGAACTGGCCGGTTACGATCCGCCGGGCTGTGAGCCACCGCGCCGGACGACGGGCATCTCCTCGACGGCCCGTCGCCGCGCGAGCCGCTGTTCACGCGCGGCCTCCTCGGGATGGCGGGCCCGCCAGTAGGGGTTGTCACGGGGAAGCCCGCCACTGACGCGCCCGTACATCCCGAACATCATCAGCAGCAGCCCGACCACAAAGCTGAACAGCACGTTCTGGATCTCGAAGGCAAGGAAGTTGGCCCCGGTGTCCAGCAGGGCGAGATTGACGAAACCGCTGAGGACGAAGGCGATCCCCAGCACCATGTTGAGCGTCGAGGCGAAGTTGCCGCCGATGACCATTCCGATGAACAGCAGCAGCCCGACACAGATCGACAGGACGCTGAGCGCGCCATTGGTGCTGAGACCCGCGACGGTGTCACCGCCGGTGTCGAAGAAGCCGACCTGGCCGGTCAGCCCGAGAATGCCGAAGGCGAGAAGCACCAGCCCCATCAGGCCGGCGCCGATCCGGTAGACGCGGCTGAGCCGGTGGTCCACCGGCAGGTGCTCATCGAGCCGTGTGGCCTTGCGGTGGGCGGCCTGCCGTCGGGCGGGACGCAGTACATGGGTGGCCATGGGGCCTCCTTCGCGTACTACCAGGATCCCGCCGCTACCCGGCCGCCGCACGCCAGGCGGCCCGGACAGCGGTACGTACGAGCGTCGGCCCCGGCCCGGATCCTGCCCCCGGCCCGGATCCTGCCCCGGCCCGGTCATGGGGCGCCGCGGTCATGAGGTGCCGGTGCCGGTCACAGCGCGCCGACGCCGGTCATGAGGTGCCCGCGCCGCGCTCCTCGCGGATCTCGGAGACGACGCGGGCGGCGGTCTGCCGTACGCCCTCCGTCACGGTCAGGAAGTGCCAGTAGTCGGGATGGCGTCCGTCGAGGGCGGTGACCGCCTGGTCGAGCCGGGCCACCGCGTCGTCGAGCGGCCGGGCGTGACGGGGCTCGGGCGTGTGGCGCCCGGCCATGGCGAGGCGCTGCGCGTCACGGATCGCGAACCGGGTGCGCTGGATCTCCTGCTGCGGGTCCTTGGCGACGGCATCCAGCCGCTGCAGCCGGTCACCGGCCGCGGACACCGCTTCGTCCGTGGCGTTGAGCAGGGCCCGTACGGTACTCAACCGCGACGTGGCGTCCGCCCAGCGCTGCTCGTCACGCGCCTTCGCGGCCTCCTTCAGCTTGTCCTCGGCCTGGCGCACATTGACGGCCGCCTGCTCGGGAACGGGCTGGAGGTCCTGCCAGCAGGCTGCCGAGAACCGCCGCCGCAGCTCGCTGAGCACGGGCTCGACGGAGGCCGACCGGGTGGTCAGCGCCTGGGCCCGCGTACGCAGAGTCACCAGCCGCTTGTCGATCTCGGCGGCCCGCTCGGGCAGCTGTGCCGCCTCGGCGCGTACGGCTTCGGCATCGCGCAGCACCTGATCGGCGCGCTGGAGCGTCTCGGGCACACCGTGTCGGCCCGCGCCCTGGTTGAGCTTGGTCAGCTCGGGGGCGAGGGCGGCCAGCCGTGCGGCGAGGTCGTCCGCCCGCAGTCCGGACGCCCGCACCGCGTCGAGAGCATTGCTCGCGGCGAGGAGCGCCTGTCGCGCCCGTTCCACTGCGGGGGCGAGCCGGGCGAGCTGGGTCTCGGCGCTCCCCAGCAGCGGACCGAGTCCGGCGGCGAACCGGTCGAGCTCGCCCTTGACCCGTACGAGCTCGTCCTTCGCGGAGGACAGCTCGGCCCTGGCGCGGGAGGCAATCGCAGACTCAAGATCATCGCGGTCGAGATCGTGCGCGTCGACGGCCGTGATGTAGGCGTGGCTGGCCTCGTCGATACGCAGTCCGAGAGCGGCGAAACCGTCGACGGCCTTCCGGGCGGCCGGCGAACTGTCCACGGCCGTGATGGTCTCGATGGAGATCTGCAGATCGCGCTGAGCGGTGTCGAGCTCGTAGAAGGCCTCGGCGGCGGCATCCTTCGCCGCCTGTGCCTCGGCCCGCTGCCCCTCGCCGCGCCCGCCGAACCAACGCCGCGTACCGCCCCCGGCGACGGCGGCAGGCAGAGCCGACACCAACAGCGGCACGGGCAGCAGCATCAGCAGAAGAACGTCGCGCACGCCGCGCGTGCCGCGCCCGCGCCCGTACCGACCGGCAGGGGCATCGCCGACGGGAACAGAGCCGAGGGATACGTCACCGATGGATGCGTCACCGACTGGGACAGCACTGACGGCGGAACTCCCACCCGCTCTCGCCTGCGGCTTCGCGTGTGTCGCCGTCACATCCCTCTCCCGTGCTGTGCCCGTCCTGCCGGTACATTCTCCCACCAGGTAAAGACGAACACACGGGCCTGTTAGTTCGCGCTTCGCACAGTGACTTGGCCGTTGTCGCTGTGCGCCTTCACCGCATGACGGCTGTCGTCACTGCGGGGCACCTTCACGGAGACGTGCCCGTTGTCGGCCGACGCGGCCACGGCATACCGGGTGCTGCCTGCCGGAAGATCGATGGTGATGCCCCCGTTGTCGCTGACGGTGTCCACGAGATTCGGCACACGCTGGAAGCCGAGCTTCACCGAACCATTGTCCGAACGGGCCACCACGGACGCCGCCGAGATCCGCTCAGCACGCACGGAACCGTTGTCGCTCTTCAGCTCCAGGGGCCCGCTGACATCCCGCACAACGACTCCGCCGTTGTCGGAGAACAGCTTGAGAGGCGTACCGAACCCGGAAGCGGTGACCTTCCCGTTGCCCGCATCCACGGTCAGGCCGAGCCCACGAGGCACCTTTACCTGGTGCTGTGCGCCGCAGTCACTGATCAGCGCGTCGCATGTCACCCGGAGCGTCAGCGTGTCGCCCTCCAGCTTCCATACGGGATCCGGCCCGTCCCCGAACATGACCCACCCGTCGACCTTGCGGGTCACCTCGATCCGCTCCACATCGGCGGGGACGACATCCACGGTGGAGTTCTTCGCGTCGATGGTCAGCGCCTTCCCGCTGTACGCGAACGACTTGTGCTCGGCGGGGGCGCCCTCCACATCGGTACTGCCGCACCCACTGAGCACCCCGACAAGCAGAACGGCACCTCCGCCGGCCACGAGGGCGTTGGTACGGACACGGGTGCGGGCGCGAGTGCGGTTCAGGGCGCGGGTACGGGTGCGGGTGCGGGCGGTCATGGTGATGGGGTCCCCCTGGCTGGTGCTGCCGGTATGCGCCCACCGTAGGCAGTGCCCGGCCAGGGGGACGATCCGGACGGCTACCGTCTTGGGGGTGGGGATATCCCCCGTACCGGCTGCGGGCGGGGCGGGGCGGGGCGGCGGGGGCGGCTGGGACGGCAGAGGTGGCTGGGGCGACGCGGGCGGTGGGGTCGGTCGGGTCGGGCCTGGCGTGCGGGGCGGTCGGGGCCGTTCGGCCGGGGGCGCTGGCCGGGGGCGTCGGGCCGGGTAACCGATTGTCGGCGGGCGCCGTGAGGCATGTAACCTGTTGCCTCATCCACGGGTGCGTAGCTCAGGGGTAGAGCGCTGCTCTTACAAAGCAGATGTCGGCGGTTCGAAACCGTCCGCGCCCACCCATAGGTAGCACGACGAAGGCCCAGGTCACCGGCAGTATGCCGAGAGCCTGGGCCTTGTTCGTTGCTCAGTGATTCCGCCGCGACTCCTCCGGGGAGCGGCATCGCTTCGCCCGTCCCCCTGATGCGGAAGCTCTGTTCCGGGTGTCGGAGCCCTTGGCGACCTCGTCCGGGAACAGGCCCGTCGCACGCTGCACTCCGGCCGCCGACGGCTTCGGGTGCGACGCGAAGCTCAGAGCTTTCGGTCGAGCATGCGCTGTGGTCGCGTCTCCTGGAGCCAGATCAGGTCATCGACCACGCTGCCCACTCGCCCGCGCAGACCGCCCAGATGTGCCGGACATCCGTACGCCTCGCCGGCCCGGCGACCGCCGATCAGCTCCACCCGCCGGTCGGTGCCGCAGGAGATGCACTGCGGTTTCGGTCGCGTCGTCACGGCTTCTCCCTGTGCAGCGGGTTGCCCGGGGCCGGGGTGACGCGGAGGAACGACGTGATGATCGCCCGGTAGTCGCGGTGGTCCGGATCGCGGCCGGCATGCCGCAGGGCCCAGTCCTCGGGCGGCGTCCGCTGCTCGTCCGCGTCGGACCGCCGCATGCAGGTGGTGCACTCCATTTCGTGCATGGGGCCCGAGGCGCCAGGCGTGGCGCCGACGCCGATCGACCAGTCCGCATGGCGGATCACTGAACGGATCATCGGGCCTGCCCCGCTTCCCGGTCGGCGTACGCGGCGGCGTCGCGGCAGGCCCTCGGGAACCAGGAGTACGCGGCGCCGCCATCCGGTGTGGCGCGCTGCTCACCCAGATTGACGTCCGCCCCCGTGGTGAGCGGGTGCCGGCACCAGACGCAGCGCCATCCGCGCTGCTGCTGCTCTGTCAACGACATGACAGGCGGTAGTGCTCTGGTGCTCACGACAGCCGCCTGCCTTGGTGGGCCGGACAGGTCATGACCGCCCAGTTCCGGGCGTCGTCATCGAGGATGATGTCGTCGGCCGGGGTGAGTGGCCCTGTCGCGGTTCCGCGGTCCCAACACGCCTCGCCATGTAGTCGGGCGAAGTGTGGCTGGTCTACTGCCGGTTCGGTGCTCGGTGCACTCATGGCCTGTCCCATCTGCCCGGTTCCTGCTGACGGGACAGATCATGGGCTGCGGCACGGTGCACAAGTACCCCAGCAAGGGGTAGCGGGGGGATCTAGTCGGCGTGACACCATTCGGCAAAGTTGGTGAGCGTCTCGGCGTCAGCTCGCTTCAGGCGCCGCAGCGTGGCCGCGTCCTCTCGCACCCAGGGGTGCTCGCGGGTGTGCTGTGGGGCAATGTGTCGGGCGACCTTGAGCGACTCGAACGAGTCGTATGTGTGCCCGCCCCACAGTTGCGCCCGGGCGAGCTCAATGTAGAAGCCGCTGCGTCGCTCGGCCGGCAGGTGGGCGGGCGGCTTCCATTCGCGCGCCACGTCGAAGGCGCGTTGCACGTGATCGGTGCCGAGGCCGACGGCGACGCTGACCTCGTGAATGCGGACACTGTCCGGGCCGAACGCGGTGCCCCGGTAGATACCCTCGCTCACTCGGTCGCCCAGGGCGCGTGCCTCGCCCAGGTGCTTGTCGGCGGCATCTGGGTAACCGGCCCGCCCAGCGATGACGGCGGCCCGCATGTGGAGGGCGCCGCGGGCCGCAATCGCCTCGTGGCCGGCAGGCTCAGGGCAGGCGTCGACAGCCTGTTCCAGTGCGCGCAGCCCAGGAGCGTGGGCTCGGGCGGCGAAGAATGTCTCGGTACGGACGTAACTCACCGTGGCGTGCAGGAGCGGGTCGTCGGCGCCAGGTGCCGCCAAGCGCATCAGCTCGACAAGTCGGGCGGATAAGTCGTGTGCTCCGTACTTGTACGCGACGGAGTCTGCGCAGCGATACGCGGTCACCAGAAGGCCGGCGATGTCGGACCGGTCCGCTCGGTGAAGTGCCTTCCTGGCGCGGGCGAGTTCGGCCAGCAGGCCTGGCAGCGTCCGGGCGATCTGGAGGTACTGGGCGGACAGGCGCCACGCCGTCGCCTCGGCCACCGCCGCCCGCAGCTGGGGCAGCGGCCGGACCGGTCCGTCCTCCGGCATGTCGTAGGTGGCGAGGGTCGCCGACAACGCGGGGAGCGCGTCCCGGATGCGGGTGGAGACGTGCTCGCGGTCGGCAACGAGGCGGGACGGGGCCACGTTGAGCGCGCGGGCGATGGCGTCGAGAGTGTCGTCGGTGACACCACGCTCTCCGCGCTCGATCTTCCGAATGGTGCCGAGTGAGACATGGGCGCGCTCGGCGAGTTGCTGCTGGGTCATTTTCGGGCGGGCGACGCTGCGGTAGTAAGCAATGCGTCGGCCTGCCGAACCCCGCCGGGTCGGTGGCATTCTTGCTCCGTTCGAGGCTTCCACCTCGAACCGTACCGGCCGCTGTGCGAGTTGGTGAGCAGACGGCCCCACTCCGATACGGGCTCGGGGCGGGTCCGCTTCGGTCACGGAGAGATGACGTCCCGTAGGTCGGTCAGCGAGTTGATCGACCAGTCTGCTGCAGCGCGGACCTCGGGGTCGTCCGCCCACCAGAAGCCCCACGGACCACGGCGGATGTGGGCAGTCAGCAACCCTGCCTCCTTGGCCGGAAAGATGTCGTTCGCGGGGTGATCGCCCACGTACAGCGTTGACCGGGGAGCCGTCCCGGACACCTCCAGGACATGGGCGAAGAACTCGGGCGCCGGCTTGGCGACACCCCATTCCCCGGACATGACCACAAGGTCGGCGGGGAGATCGAGGGCGCGCAGAAGCACTGCCGCCTTCTCGGTCTGGTTGCCGGCCACGATGACGCGTACGCCGAGGCCCTGCAACGCGGCAAGCGCCGGGCGGACATCTTCGTACAGGTCACGCTCGTCGAGAGATTCACCGCGGCCGGCCGCCTCGCGGGCTGCGTACTCAGCGGCAATGTCGATGCCGGGTCGCAGCAGCCGCACGGCGTCGGCGTTGTCCCGTCCCTGGACCACCGCAGCGCCAACGAGGGCGCTGAGTGTATGGGGCGGTACGTCGAGCCAGGCCGCCCAGGCACCCCAGTACCGGTCGTCGCGGATCAGGGTCTCGCCGACGTCGAAGACGATGGTCTCAATCACCATTCCGACACTACGCGAGGCATTGTCAGTGGCCGCACGTACGCTTCCTCCAAGCGCAGAGGTGCGATCAATCAGGACGATGTCCTCAAATCCATCGCCTTGTACGACGAGTTGGGCCGTGATCAGTTCCTGTCCGAGTACGGATACAAGCCTGCGACCGGGTATCTCCTCGTGCACGAGAACCGGACGTACGACTCCAAGGCCATCGCCGGCGTAGCCCATAAGTTCGGTCAGGGGCGCGCGTTGAGGCCGGACGAGTTGATCGGGGGACGTTCTCACGCAGCCAGGTGGCTCGCCCAGCTCGGGTTCGTCATCCGCTCGTCCCGAAGTCCCGATTGGACCCGCGACGAAATCATCCTCGCTTGCGATCTGGCCATGGCCAACGCTTGGAAAAGGCTGGAGTTCGACGACCCGCGTGTGATCGAGCTGTCTGCACTCCTGCAGACCATGCCGATCCATCCTGTAGAAATTCGCAACGAGTTGTTCAGGAATCCCAATGGTGTAGCTCGTAAAACGGTCGACATCACTTCCCGGCACCCGGGGTACCGAGGGAAGCCCACCAACGGCAACGCTCTCGATGTCGAAGTCATGAACGACTTCCTGGCACGGCCTGCCGAGATGGCGGAGGTAGCCCAGCGCATCAGGAATGGCCTGACTTCAGGCGATTTCCAGGACCTGCTCCCGGAGGCCGATGAGGAGGATGACCACGGTGCTCCCGAGGGCAAGTTGCTGCTACGCAGTCATCGGCGCCGCGAGCGGAGCAAGGCGCTGCGCAAGAGGAAGATCGATGCAGTGTTGCGTCAGGGGCGCCGGCTCGCTTGCGAGGCATGCGGCTTCGACTTCGAGCGGGTCAACGGGGACCGCGGCGCCGGGTACATCGAGTGCCATCACGTCGTTCCGCTCCATTTGGCGGGAGAGGGGCGGACCAAGCTCATCGACCTCGCCCTCATCTGTGCCAACTGCCACCGCATGATTCACCGGCGCGCACCATGGCCGACCCCTGGTGAACTGCGATTCTCGATAGAGCAGAAACATGCGGACGACAGGCGGGCTGCGGCAGTCCTGGCGCGACCGCGCCCGGCTGCTGACGAGCGGCTGCAGGAACTGTGAGCTGATATCTGCTGCTGACGTCGCGCGGGTGTGGTCGGGTGGCGGTATGACGGCCCCGTGAGGCTGTTGCCCGCCGTACGGGGTGAGCGGCGGCTGATTGCCGGTGTCCGGTCCGGACCGGACACCGGCCTGGATCCGGACCCGGCCCCCGAGCTTCAGGTCAGTCGGCCTCCCCTCAGGTGGATCAGCCGGCGCGCATCGCACTGTGGTGCCGGATCAGGCAATCTTTTCCCTGCCGACGACGTCACGTAGGTGCCGGTCGTCGGCACGGCGGTTTCGCCGCATGAGGTAGCGGCGGATCATGCTGCTTTGTTCCTTGTCCCTTATGGCTGGGGTGGTCGGCCCGTCGAGGGTGAAGTGGCGCAGGGCCGTGAACTGGGCCTCAATCCGGTTGAGCCAGGAACTGTTGGTCGGGGTGCAGGCGATCTCGACGTTACTGGTGGCGGCTCCGTCGCCGACGCGCCGGCAGCGCTTGGCCGTCGGGTGCGGTGGGAGGTTGTCGCAGACGATCGCGATCCGCACTGACGCCGGGTGGAGGGTGCGCAGGCAGCGGCAGAACTCCAGGAACCGGGGGCGCTTCTTGACCGGCTTGATGTGACCGTAGAGCTTGTCCTTGCCCAGGTCGTAGGCGGTGAAGAGGTGGCGCACTCCGCCGTAGCGGCTGTAGGTCGCCCGCCGCCGGCCGAAAGACCAAGAACATTCTCGCCCAATCGGGCAAGCCGTCGTGTGGCGTCCCGGCTTACCGTTCGGAGCGCCGCAGCCGTCTCTGAATTCAGGGAACTCCTTGAGTGGCTACCGATCGGGTAATGGGGCTTGAAGCGCAATGGGCGAGGCCCCCGGCCGAACCTTCACAGTTGCGGGTTCCGTGTTCCGTTCCCATATGTCAGCCTTATGAGATACAGCTGGAGCGCCAGATTTGGCGCCAGGTTCGAGGGGGAAATGTGCGCACACATGCGCGACGCGCGAAAGTCGGCCTGTTGTCCGTTGTCGTTCTGTTGTCCAGTGCCGGGCTGGGCATGGCGACCGCAACGTCGGCCTCAGCCGCCGGTGGATGCTACGTGACGTACCGGGTCTGGCCCGATCACTCGAAGGCAACTGCCACGAGCACCTGTTCGACCGGGGTCACGCTCTATCGCAAGTTCGTCTGGAACAACGGAGTCGACAGCATGTGCCTGCCTTTCAAGCCTCCTACGCAGACATGGACACACAGTCGTTCCAACCCGTGGGCCACCTTCGATGGCATGAAGGCCTGCTGAAGAGGCGCGCACCGTGAGCGGCCGGGCATCGGCCCGCACTTGATCTGGTGCCGCATCAGGCCATGTTCACCCTGTCCTGACGTGTCGCCCGGTCGCTCGTCAGGGTTGTACCGGAGCGCCAGAATGATCATGTGGCTGAGCGCTTGCGGGTCCGCGAGATTGACGACGACGAGGGCGGGCGGTTGCTGCGGATCATCCGCAGAGGCACCGGGTCGGTGGTGACGTGGCGGCGGGCCCAGATGGTGCTGCTGCCCGCCCGGCACATGCCGGTGGCGAAGAGCGCCGAGGTGACGTTCACCAGCGCGGACCGGGTCCGGACGCTCCGGTAGTGGGCTCTGCGGTGGAGGGGCTCGATCCTTCCCGGGACTGCCGGACGCTGCCGGCGCCTCAGACCGCGACGGAGAGCAGGTCCACCACGAAGACGAGTGTCGAGCCCGCCGGGATCAGGGACGAGGGTGCCTGGTTGCCGTAACCGAGGCGCGGGGGAACGATGATCTCGCGTCGGCCGCCGACCCTCATCCCTCTGACGCCGCGGTCCCAGCCCTTGATGACCTTGCCGCCGCCCACGGCGAACTTGAACGGTCGGCCCCGGTCCCAGGAGGAGTCGAATTCCCTTCCGGACGCGAAGGTGACCCCGACGTAGTGAACGTGGACGACCCTGCCGGGCTTCGCCTCCAGCCCGTCCCCGACGACGAGGTCGCGGATCGTCAGTTCGGTGGGCGCGTCACCCTCCGGAAGGTCGATCCCGGGCTTCGTCGGTTCACTCATTGCCGCCTCATTCGCTTGCCGCCGGAGGCCCTCGTACGGACCGGCCGGGCGGGGATGTTTCCATGCAGTAGATCACCGGATCGCCGTGTCGCGGCATACGCCGATCCCCAGGAGTGCGGGGGCGCGGACGGGCGCGGACCTGCGCCCGGGCAGCCCGTCCGCCGGCGCGTCGAGGTCGAGCCGGTGTACGCGCGGCACGCGCACCCGATGTCCGTGAGTGCCGCCGGGAACCGCCTCGTCCGTTGTGGGTCCCGTCCCGGTGGCGCCCGGTGGCCTGTGCGGCAGGGTGGGGGCATGTCAACGTACGAGACGATGCCGTTCCACCTCGAAACCGAACGGCTGATACTGCGGCCGTGGACCGATTCGGACGCTGCCGAGTTCAGCGCCCTCCTCGCCGAACGCGGCAAAGGGACACCCACGGTGGAGCGCACCCGCACGTCCATCGCGAAGCTGCTCGCCGAGACGGAGACGACCGGTTTGGCCCTGTTGCCCGTCCAGCGCCGTGACGAAGGCGATTTCATCGGCTACTGCGGGTTGATCACCGGGCGCTCCACCGTGGAGGAGCCCGAGATCGCGTATGAGCTGTTCCGGCGTGCGCATGGGCAGGGGTATGCCACCGAGGCGGCCGGTGCTGTGCTCGAAGCCGCTGCGGCGACCGGGCGCAAACGGCTCTGGGCGACCGTCGGCTCGTGGAACACGCCGTCGTTCCGTGTCCTGGAAAAGCTCGGGTTCCATCGCGATCACATTTCCACGGACGACAGCGGTGAAGTGGTTTGGCTCGTACGCTCGTTGCCGTGATGCGGGTCCCGTCGGGCCGCGCCTCGGGGCTTCCTTGCCCTCGTGCTCGTGATCGTGGTCGGCGATGGGGGTTGGGGTGGGGGACCGGGTGGGGGATCGGGCGTGCTGAAGCGGGGAAAGCTGCCCGACGGCGGTGGTGGCCGTTCGGGGCCGGGCCCGGTGTGGTGGCGGCGACGGTGCCCGGCCACGCTCGGGCGGACGGGACCCCGTCCGGTGGTCCGGGCGTTGTCGTCAGGCGGCAGATGCCGGACCGGGCGGCAGTTGGACCGTCATGATCAGGTGGCAGGCCTCGGTACCCGCGCCGCGATAGATGTGGGGGGCGTCGCCGTTGAAGGCCGCCGTCTGGCCCGCTTCGACGAGGTGTTCGGTGCCGTCCACGACCAGTGTCATCCGGCCGGACGTCACACTGACCGTTTCCACGACCCCGGCCTGGTGCGGATGGCTGGGGTACTCCTCGTCCGGTTCCAGCCGCCAGCGCCAGACCTCGACCGGGGCAGCCCCCGAGGTTGTCAGCATGAGCCGGGCCTCGCTGCCCTGTGCCCCGGTCCACAGAGGGGCCACGGCATCGGCCGTCACGACGCGGACACGGCCTTCCGGCGGTCCGTCCAGCAGGGCGGACACCGAGATGCCGAGCGTGTCCGCCAGTCTGACCAGGGTGGCGAAGTTGGGGTTGCCCTGAGCCTTCTCCAGGGCCACCAGCGCGCCCTTGCTGACCTGTGCGCGACGGCCGAGCTCGTCCAGGGACAGGCCCGCGCGGGTGCGGGCCCCTCTGACGTTGTGCGCGAGGGTCCGAAGCGCTGTGTCCGTCTCGGCCATCCGATCACCTTCCTTGCGAATGACCACTGGAATGCACCGTGCGGTCGTTTGGTTGACATTGAGCGGTCGGTTCGCTGTACCTTTGGGTCGTTCCAGTGAATGGTAAGGGATTTGTCCGTGATTGCTCTACTGATGGCTCTGGGCAGCTCGCTCGCCTATGGCTGCGCCGATTTCCTCGGCGGCCTCGGCGCGCGCAAGGCCCATGTGCTGCGGACCGTGATGATCGCGGCCCCGGCCTCCCTCGTGGTCGAGCTGCTGCTGTGGCCCTTCCTCGGCGCGTCGTTCAGCGTGGGGGCACTGGTCTGGGGCGCCGCGTCCGGCGTGGTGTCGGCCGCCGCGTTCGCGCTGCTCTACCGGACGCTGGCGATCGGCCCGATGAACGTGCTGTCACCCGTGACCGCGCTGGTGTCCGCGATGCTGCCCGTAGGGGTCGGCCTGGTGCAGGGGGAGCGTCTGGGCGTCGCCGGGCTGGTGGGTCTGCCGCTCGCCCTGGCCTCGGTGGTGCTGGTCAGCGCCGGGCAGGGCTCGGGGGTGGCGCGGCCCTCCCGTACCGCACTGCTGTCGGCCCTCGGTGCGGGCGCCGCCATAGCCCTCCAGCTGATCTTCCTGCACCAGGCGCCGTCCGACAGCGGCGTCGCCCCGCTGATCATCGGCAGGGCGGTGTCCTCGGCCGTCACCCTGGGCGTCGCCGGGCTGATGCTGGACAGGCTGGGGTCCGAGCGGCCCGCCTACGCGATGTCCGTCGCCGCCGGTGTGCTGGACTCGGTGGCGAACCTGCTGTTCCTGCTCGCCTCCCGCAGTGGTGACCTCGCGGTCGTCGCCGTCATCACCGCGCTCTACCCGGCCGGCACCGTCCTGCTCGCCCGCAGCGTGCTCGCCGAGCGCATCCACCGCGGCCAGCTCATCGGCCTCGGCACCGCCGCCGCTGCCGTCGGCCTCCTCGCCCTCACCTGAGCCACCGGGCCTTGAGCCCCCGAGCCACATACCCCCGACCCTGATCGACCTCGACCTCGACCTCGACCTCGACCTCGACCTCGACCTCGACCTCGACCTCGACCTCGACCTCGACCTCGACCTCGACCTCGACCTCGACGCCGTCCCGGCGCCCCGCCCGCCCCACCACCGACATCGACCACGAGCGCAAGGAGCAGCATGTTCATCCAGCCCTGGGACGCGGCCCTGGACCAAGCCGAATGGCAGACCTGGATCGCCGCCGGTCACGACTTCGGGCAGCTCAGCGTCAATGGCCTGCCCGGTCGGCCGCCCGCTGTCGTCCCCACTCACTTCACCACCGACGGCAGCGATCTGCTGATCCACCTCGCCCGGCCCAACCCGGTGTGGGAGGCGATCGAGCACGACCCGAACGTCACCTTCACCGTCATCGGCGACTACGCCTTCATCCCCGCCCCCTGGCGCGCGGCGCCCGGCACCCCGCCCACCGACGGCGTGCCGACCAGCTACTACGCGGCCGTACAGTTCGCCTGCCGCGCCACCGTCGTCGACGACCCCGAGGCCAAGGCCGAGCTGCTGCGCCGTCAGCTCGCCCACTTCCAGCCCGAGGGCGATCACGCCGCGGTCGCCGTCGGCCGGCCCCCCTACGGCCGGATGCTGCCCGGCATCCGCGGGCTTCGGCTGGAGGTCACCGAAGTCATGGCCAAGTTCAAGTACGACGACCACAAACCCGTCGAGCACCGTACGGCGGTGGCAGACAGCCTCATCCGGCGGGCGACGGGACTCGACGCCCCCACGGCGGAACAGCAGCGCCGCCGACTGGACCGCATCGGGCCCTGGAAGCCCTGACCCCCAACCTGCCCCTGCCCCTGCCCCAGCCCAGCCCAGCCCAGCCCGGCCCGGCCCCGCCTCCGCCGTCCTGCTCCTGCCCCGCCCGTCGCCCCACCCCATCCCGCCCCCACCCTCGCCGCTGCTGTCAGTGTCGTATGTACGAACGAACGGAATTCCCGCTCATGACCGACTTCCATCTCGCCCCCGCCGTCGCCGAAGCCTTCCCCGGCACTCTCATCGCCGTGGTCACCGCCACCGGCCTGCGTGGCCGCGAGGGGTGGCCCGGCACGGACGCCGCCCTGGCGGAACTGGAACGGCAGCTCGCCGAAGGCACCTGGCAGCCCGCTGACGAGACCGACCCCCGTATCGAGGCCTGGCACGCCGCCTACCGTTCCTTCGGTACGAACCCCCGGCGCATCCGGCCCAGCGTCGACGCGCTCGGGCGGCGCCTCGCCAAGAAGGGTGCGCTGCCGCGCATCAACCCGCCGGTCGACTCCTACAACGCCGTGTCCGTCCGCAACGGCCTTCCCGCGGGCGCCTTCGACCTCGGCCACGTCACCGGCGGTGTCGGCATCCGATACGCGGACGGCGGCGAGGAGTTCACCCCGCTCGGCGAGCCCGGCACGGTCGAGAACCCCAAGCCCGGCGAGATCATCTACGTGGACACCAGCGGCGTCCTGACCCGGCACTGGAACCATCGCGACGCCCACCGCACCCGTGTCACCGAGGACTCCACCCACGTCGCCTTCGTCCTCGAAACGCTCGACGCCACCCGCGACGGCCACCTCCTGAAGGCCGCGGCGCTGGAACTGCGGGAGCTGCTTGCTCCGCACGTCCAGCAGACGGCCGTGCACCACCTCGGCCCCGCACAGCTCCGGATCACCGTCTGAGGGCTGCCTCCGGTCGCCGGTGCCGTCGGGCGGAGGTGTCTTCCGCCCGCAGCCGCACGGTGGTTGGCGCGGGTGGGTCATAATCGCCCGATGGCAGACGGGAATCGGTCCTCCTTCCGTACGGAGGGCCAGGGGCGCGCGGAAGCGCGAACCGGAGAACCGCTCCGTCTCGGCCCGTTCGCCGGCGATTTGAGTGTCGGCACGGACAACACCGGTGGGGCCGAAGGTCGATGACCGCCGATCAGTACGAGCGTATGGAGCTCCCCGCCGAGTCCCCTCTGCGCATCCCCGCCTAACGGCGGTTCCTGCTGGCTCATCTGGTCTCGGCCACGGGGTCGGCGATGGCGCCCGTGGCGCTGGCGTTCGCCGTGATCGGGCAGGGCGGGGGAGCGCAGTCGCTCGGGATCGTGCTCACCGCGAACACCGTGCCGACCCTGGTCTTCCTCCTCGTGGGCGGCGTGCTCGCGGACCGGATGTCCCGCAGCCGCATCCTCTTCCTGGGGAACCTCGGTGCCGGGGCCGCCCAAGCGGCCGTCGCGCTGCTGGTCGCGACCGGGACGGCGACGACCCTCGCGATCAGCGTCTGCGCCTGCCTCGCGGGGGTGTCGTCCGCCTTCGTCACACCTGCCGCCCAGGGCATCGCGAGCCGGCTCGTACCGAAGGAGCGGCTTCAGCAGGCCAACGCGCTGGTACGGGTGCCAGGGAACGCGGTCAAGGTCGTCGGACCCGTCATCGGCGGGTTCGTCGTCTCGTTCAGCGGGCCCGCCTGGGCGCTCGGCTGGGACGCGGCCACCTTCGTCGTGGCCGCTCTGCTCCTGCTGGGGCTCCGGGCCGGGTCCGTCCCCTCCGGTGGCGGTGGCGGTGTCGTGGGCGATCTCCGTACCGGCTGGGCCGGGTTCCGCTCCCGGAGCTGGCTCTGGAGCTATACCGCCGCCGGTACGGCGGTCGTGGCGGCCTGGCTGGCCGGCTACCAGCTGCTCGGCCCGCTCGTGGCCGGCCACAGCTACTCCGGGGCCCGCTCCTGGGGGCTGGTGCAGGGCGCCTTCGCCGCCGGGCTGTTCGCCGGTACGGTCGTCTGCCTCCTCTGGAAGCCGCGACGACTGATGCTGGTCTGTGTCCTGGCGAGTTCGGGCATCATGCTTCCCCTGGCGGCTCTCGGGCTGGAACTGCCCCTGATCTGGGTGCTGTTGGCGGCCGTCGTCGCAGGAGCCGGGCTGGACGTGGCCATCGTCTCCTGGTCCACCGTCCTGCAACAGCAGGTGCCCGACGGGGAGCTGGGCCGCCTCTCCGCGTTCAACAACGTGGGTGAGCGCATCGCCGTCCCCGGGGCGTATCTGCTGGTCGCGGCTGCCTCGGCACACTGGAGCAACCGGCAGATCCTCCTCGGGTGTTCGGTGATCATCCTCGTCGCCACCCTTGCCAACGTGTGCGTACGCGATGTGCACCGGATCCGCCGGGCGGGCTGAACTCCGCCTTGAGGAGCTCCGGAGTCGTACGGGCGCCGCCCGTGCGTTGGCGGCAGGCGTCCAGCGGCTCCCTCCGCTGTTCGTACGGAAGGTGCCTGCCCAGCCGTGCCAGCGGGGAGAACGCCATGAACAGCGGGGAGAGGGCGAGAGCGACGGCGGTCACCAGCAGGGTCGTCCGCAGCCCCCACCGGCCCGCGAGGAAGCCGCCGAGCAGCGAACCGACCGGGGTCAGCCCCATGCCGGCGAAGTTGATCGTCGCCACGACCCGGCCCTGTATCCGTACGGGTGTGACCGCCTGCCGCACCGCCATGATCGTCACGTTCACCAGCTGGCCGAAGCAGCCGAAGACGAAGTTGACGCCGACGAGTACCGGGAGCGTGACGGCGGCCGAGTCACGCAGCGCCGGTACGCACAGCATCACGCCGTCCGCGATCACCGCCGAGGACACCAGCACCCTGCCGTACCCCAGCCTTTCCGGCAGCCTCGCCGCCAGCAGCGACCCCACGACCGCGCCGGGGCCCGTCGCGGCGAGCGCCAGCCCGACGGCCGTGCCCGACAGATGCAGTGCGCGCGGCAGGTACAGCAGATAGACGGTCATCAGGGCGGCGAACCAGAACTGGAAGAGGGCCGAGGCCACACCCACCGCCCGCAGGGAGGCGTTGCCGGCCACGAAGCGGAGGCCCTCAAGGATCTGCTGCCGGACGCGGGCCGGGCCGTCGCCGCGCTCCGGGACCGGTTCGCGCCTGCGGATCCGCCGGATCGAGACCGCCGACAGCGCGAAGAAGAACGCGCCGGGGACGACGGCCGGCGGACCGGGAAACAGCGACACCAGCAGTCCACCGAGTGCGGGACCACCGATCTGCGCCGCCGATCTGCTGCCCTCCAGCGCGCTGTTGCCCCGCGTCAGCCGGTCGCGCTCCACCAGCCGTACGAGCGAGGCCTGGTACGCCACGTCGAAGAACACGCTCAGTACGCCGACGAGCAGCGCGGCCACGAGCAGGACGGGCAGTCCGAGAAGGCCGAGCAGATACGCGGCGGGGACCACCGCCAGCGCGAGTGCCCGTCCGCAGTCCGCCGACACCATCACCGTACGGGCGCGCCGACGGTCCACCCACGCGCCCGCGAAGAGCGAGAGCAGCAGGATCGGAGCCTGCTCCACCGCACGCAGGACGCCGAGTTGACCGGAGCTCGCGTGGAGCGACACCACGGCGAGGAGCGGCAGGACCACCAGGGTGGACTGCGCCCCGAACTGCGAAGCGGTCTGACCCGCCCAGAGCCTGCGGAAGTCGGCGTCCCGCCACAGGCCCGGCGGCTGGTGGGCGGGGGAGGACGGGGGGTACGGGACCGGCTGCACGGAAGCTCCTTGAGCTGCGGAGGACAACGCTCGCCGGCCGGGGCGCGGGAAGGCGCACCGGTGGTTCGGGCGAGAAGGGCTCGCTGTGCCGCAGAGGGGAGGCAGCACGCGATGACGGGTCGATCACGACCTACGACGTCAGCGCGTGCTCGGGCGACCGGGCATCTCGACTCCTGTCCGTCCTGCTCTGTTCCGCATGTCCTGCGTGTCCTGCGTGTCCTGCCTGAAGGATCACGTGTTGGCCGAAGGATAGCAACGGGGTTCTTTCCTTCACCCGTTCGGACGCGCCCGAGTGGCCGCGCCCGAACGTGCCGACCAGGGTCGGTCTGACGTGCAGTCCCACCGGCTCAGGAGTCCTCATGGCACAGACCGCGCCCACGCCGGGCACTTCCCCCTCGTCCCCGTCCCAGCCCGGAGACGTCAACCCCTGGGCGGCCGGCGGGGTCATGTTCGCCGGTGTTCTGCTGATGGTCGACGGGGTACTGGGGGCGATCAAGGGCATCGCCGGAATCGCCTCCGACGACGTCTACGCGAGGATCAACAACTACGTCTTCGAGTTCAACGTGACGACCTGGGGATGGATCCACCTCGTCCTCGGCATCATCATCGCCGTCGTCGGATGGGGCATCCTCAAGGGCTCCGTCTGGGCGCGCGGCGCCGGTGTGGGGCTGGCCGCGCTCAACATGATCGCCAACTTCATGTGGCTGCCCTACCAGCCGATCTGGGCGGTCGTCTCCCTCGCCATCGACACCTTCGTGATCTGGGCCCTGTGCACGGACCGCTCGAAGGCGGTCATTTGATGCGCGCCGGCAACGGCAACGGCGCCGGCCCGGCGGTGGCTCCCACCGCCGGGCCGGCGCTTGGGGCAGCGGCGAGCCACCGCGTCGGGCGGCGGCGGACGCCCGCGTCCGGGGTCCTTCACCGTCGCGGGTCCTCGGGCACGCGCTCGTACCGCCCGCCCGGGCCGGCGGCGGCCGGACCATTCCGGCGCCCACTCCGCGCGTCCGCCGAACCCGCCGCGCACGACCACTGAAGGGGAGGTTCTCCATGGCCGAGGAGCACACGGACGAGCTCGTCGAGCTGGCCGCCGAGGCGTACGTCTACGGGTATCCGCTCGTCTTCGACCTGTCGATGGTCGAGACGTGTCTGCACAAGGGGTTCGGCACTCTGGCGGCCGCGCCCTTCAACCGTTTCTCCCACGCGGACCGGCTCGCCGACGCCGAGGCGCACTTCGTCTCCGTCAACAACGACACCGTGTACTCGATCGCCCAGCTCGACCTCTCCGGCGGACCGGTCCTGCTGCACGTCCCGGACACCGACGGGGCCTACTACGTCCTCCAGTTCGTCGACGCCTGGACCAACAACTTCGCCTACGTCGGCCGCCGGGCCACCGGGACGCAGGCCGGCGACTGGCTCGTCGTGCCGCCCGGCTGGGCAGGCACCGCGCCCGAGGACGTGCGCGGGGTGATCGACGCTCCCACCACCGTCGTCACCCTCGTCGGCCGCTACGCCTGTGACGGCCCCGAGGACCTGGAGAGGCGGGTCCGTCCCCTCCAGGAGCAGCTCACCCTCACCCACCTCGAACCGGGTGAGCACCGCACCGGTCTGCCGGCCCCCGATGCCGGGGTACCGGCGGAACTCCGCTTCTTCGAGCAGCTCAGGGTGTGGATGGCCGACTTCCCGCCGTCCGCCGCCGACCGGGCCTATCAGGACCGGTTCCAGCCGCTGGGACTCCTGGAGGAGGGGCCTTCGCCGTACGTCCCGGCCGGTTCCGCTCTCGTGCGCGCCCTCACCGAGGGGCTGGCGCTGGGCAAGGAACGGGTGGAGGCGGCCGGCCGGTCGGGGGGCGGGCCCGGGGCAGGGTCCGGGGCCGGTGGAGGGTGGTCGATGAATCCTCATCTGTTCGACTACAACCTGGACCGGTTCGGCGTCGGGACCATCGACTCGCCGGAGTGGAGGATCGCGGACCGGGAGGCCTCCTACCTGACGAGAGCCGTGGCGGCCCGCGTCGGTCTGTGGGGAAACCACGGCTACGAGGCCGTGTACGCGCAGACCTTCCACGACGCCGACGGTGCGCCGCTCAGCGGTGCGCACCGCTACGAGCTCCGTTTCGAGGAGCCGCCGCCGGTCGACGCCTTCTGGTCCGTGACCATGTACGACACCCCGGACTACTTCCTCGTCGCCAATCCGGCGGGACGTTACTCGATCGGGGACCGTACGCCCGGGATCGTTCGCGCCGCCGACGGGTCGCTGACCCTTCACCTCAGCCGGGAGCGTCCGTCCGACCCGGATGCGGCGGCGAACTGGCTGCCGGCGCCCGAGGGGGAGTTCCGGCCCATGATCAGGCTGTACATGCCCCAGCGGGCGGTGCTGGAAGGGGGGTACGAGATCCCCGCCGTCCGCCGGATCGAGGAGGCCGGCCGTGGGTGACGCGATCGGGCAGATGCTGGCTTCGGCCGTGGGCATCGCCATCAGCCCGCTGCCGCTGATCGCCGTCATCCTCATGCTCGCCACCCCGCGCGGCCGGTCCAACGGCATCGCGTTCGCCCTCGGCTGGACGGTGTCGCTCGCCGTCCTGGTGACGGTGATCGTGCTCGCCGGTTCGGGGGCGGACGCCTCCGAGGGCGACGAGGGCCCTGCCACCTGGACGCTGTGGCTGAAACTGGGGCTGGGGGTGCTGTTCGTGCTGATGGCGGCCAAGCAGTGGAAAGGGCGGCCGGGGGAGGGCCAGGACGCCGCGGAACCCACGTGGATGCGGGCGATCGACGGGTTCACCCCCGGCAAGTCGGCAGGGCTGGCAGCCGTGCTGGCCGTCGCCAACCCGAAGAACCTGGTGCTGGCGGTCGGCGGCGCTGTCTCCATCGCCTCCAGCACGGCGGGTGCGGGCGGCAAGGCCGTCGCCGGTGTGCTGATGGTGGTCGTCGCCTCGCTCTGTACAGCGCTGCCGCTGGCCGTCTACCTGTTCGGCGGGGAGCGGTCCTCGAAGGTGCTGGGGGAGTGGAAGACCTGGATGGGCCGGCACAACGCGGCAATCATGACAACGGTGCTGGTCGTCCTCGGCGCCAAGTACATCGGCGACGCGATCAGCGGGCTGACCGGCTGACCGACTGACGGGCTGGCCGGCTGACGGGCGAGCGGGCTCACGGGCGGGCGCGCGAGCGAGGCCTGCGGTGTGTGCGGTGCGCGCTGTGACGTGGACGCGCTGTGACGAGGGCGTGCTGTGACGGGGGCGTGCTGTGACGGGGCGTGCTGGGCCCGGCGTGCGCCGTGGCGTCGGGGGCGCGCCCCGGGCCCTGTCCGGCCGGGGCGTTCCCGTGGTCCGGGACGTTGTCGGTGGCGCGGTCCACACTGGAGACATGTGCCGCAGTATCAAGACCCTTCGTCCGCCGGCCCTCCCCGAAGAGGCGACCGAGGAGGACATCCGCGCCGCCGCCCTGCAGTTCGTCCGCAAGGTGTCCGGCTTCCGCGCCCCGGCCGCCCACAACAGGGAGGTCTTCGACCGGGCAGTGGACGAGATCGCCGAAGCGACCGCCCGGCTGCTGGACGGTCTGGAAGTGCGGGGTGGTGTCAGGACGCCGTAGGTACCGAGACCCGGGCCGCCGCGGCGGCCGCGGCTGCGGCGGGGCGCTTCATCAGGAGTGCGGCGAACGCCCCCGCGACGAACAGGGCCAGCACCGAGAGGGCCGTGCCCAGCCAGCTCGCGCCGAGCCAGGTCGCTCCGAAGTAGCCGAGGCCCACGCTGTAGCCCGCCCAGGCCACGCCTGCCACGGCGGACCACGGCAGGAACTCCTTCACGTCCCGGTGCGAGGCGCCGGCGCCCAGCGAGACGACCGAGCGGCCGGCCGGTGCGAAGCGTGCGATGACGACGAGTGCCCCGCCGCCGCGGCTCAGGGCGGCGCCGAGGCGTTCATGTGCCGAGGTGAGACGGCGCGACCGGGCGATGGCGCGGTCCAGGCGTTCGCCACCGCGCCAGGCCAGCCGGTACGCGACGAGGTCGCCGAGGACGGAGGCGGTGGCCGCGCAGAGGATCAGGGCCAGGACCGAGGGGACCTCGGTCACGTGACGGGCCGCGCCCGCGGCGTCCGCCGCCACACCGGTGGTGCCCGCGGCGGCGGCCGTGGCGGCCGTGATCACGAGGACGCCGCTCGGCAGGACGGGGAGGAAGACGTCGAGGAGTACGGAGAGGGCGACCACGGCGTAGATCCATGGGCTGCCGGTCAGCGCACCGACACTCTCAAGCACCTTCTACTCCCCGATTCGTAACAACGCCGCGACGTCGCAGGGGAGCGGCAGGAGCGGCAGGGACAGCTGTACAGCGTACGCCTGCCGTTCAGCTGGAGATCCCTATATATGCGCGATGTTGGGCATCTCACGTGCGTCACAGGCGTACCGTGCGCTCCCCTGCGGCTCTGCCGGCACTTCTTGCCCCTTTTGACCCGTACCCGCGCCCGCCGGGGAGCGGTTCCCGGCGGGCGCGAGGTCGCGCTGTGGGTGGGTCCGGTCGGTGCGAACCCGTGGGGTGGGTGAGCGGAACGTGTCAGACGGCTACCGGGGAGCTCGGCTCGGGGGCGCGGTCCTGGCCGGACTTCGTGGTGGTGCGGGACGTGAACAGGCGGTCCAGGGCCAGGGCGCCGGGGCCGGTGAAGACGAGCAGCAGGAAGGCCCAGCAGTACACGGCCGAGGGCTCGCCGCCGTTCTCCAGGGGGAAGAGCGCCTCGGGCTGGTGGACCTTGAAGTACGCGTACGCCATGGAGCCGGACGCGACGAGCGCGGCGATACGGGTGCCGAGGCCCAGCACCACGAGACCGCCGCCGACGAGCTGGATGACCGCCGCGTACCAGCCGGGCCACGTGCCGGCGGGTATCGAGCCGCCGCCCATGGCGCCGCCGAGGACGCCGAAGAGTGAGGCGGCACCGTGGCAGGCGAAGAGCAGGCCTACGACGATGCGGAAGAGCGCGAGGGCGTAGGGCTGGGCTTGATTCAGGCGCGCATGCATGGGGGGGAGCTCCTTCGGTCTGGTGGGGACGTGAACCGACTGAGCGCCACAGATTAGGTAGGCCTCACCAATACTTGCAAGTTCAACGTTTTGTCGACTGGCTGAAAGTCGACGGTGCGTCATCGGTCAGTGAGCGACCAAAGGCCAGCTCCAGCAAGGTCCCCGGCCTCCTCGGTTTGGCCTGAACCAATGGCAGCGCGTCTTTCCGGCCACTCAAGGCCGGCGTCGTCAGCTGATTGCCGAACCGGGGCCCGTCCCCTCCTCCACCCTCGCGCCTACGGCGTTCCGGTGGGCCCGTGCCGCGCGAACGGCGTTCCTGGCGGCCGGCCCGCCCCGCTCCGGGTGAAACGGAAGCCACCCCTGAGCGGTGCGGGTGTGGAGTTGCGCGCGGGAGGGCAGGTCAGTCGAGGGTGCGGGCCGTCGACGCGCGGTCGGGGGGCCGGAGCGGACGGGCGGGCGCCGCGACGTACGCATGGTGCACATCGCCCGACAGCGCGCATACCGTCGCCGGGGCCTCCGGCTTCTCGGCCGCGTTCCGGAACCGCCGCTTCGGTCGGCCGGGCGGCTCAAGGAGGACTGCCCAAAGCCCCAGGTCGGAGCGTTGCCGCCGGAACTCGCCGTCGCACGCCCAGCGGCGGTCCGGCCCGTATCGCCCGCCCCGGCGCCGCGCGGTGCCGCACTGCTCCGCGTCGTGGACCGGGGGTGCGAGCGGCCGCGACGGCGGGACGGTGAGCGGGGGACGGTCCCGGGAATCGGGGGCGGCGAGCGCCTTTTCGCGCAGCCGTGCGGCCGCGCGCGGTCTCGTGCGGCCTACTTGAGGGCGGAGCGTCGCCCGCCCTTGTCCGACGAGCGGCAGGGCCGCGTAGCCGTCGGCCACGATCGGCCGTACTCGGCCGAAAATGCGTCGGTGCTCCAGCGGTTACGGCTGGGGCTCTCGGAGGGCACGGCGACGAACCGGCGCACCGCTTCCGTGGGCGTCCGGGGTGTCCGGGGCGTCCGTCGTCCCCTGGTCCCGTGTGGGACGGTTCCGTACGCGACGGCTTCTGTACGGGGCGGCGTCCGGCCCGGAGACGGTTCCCGTGCGGCAGATGTGCGCCGCGGTTCGTGCGGTTGTGGCGGGTTCGTGCGGTACGGAACGACGGGGTGGTCGGGGTGCGGTTCCGGGGCGGGAGGAGGGGCCCGTCCCGGGCGCCGGGGCCGTCGGACGGCCCCGGCGGGGTCACCGGGCGGTCAGCAGCCGTTGAGCACGGACTGCAGGGCCGCCTTCTCGGCCGAGTCGACGGTCAGGTCGTAGTAGTGCTTCACGTGCACCCAGGCGCGTACGTACGTGCACCGGTACGCGGTGCGCGGCGGGAGCCAGGCCGCCGGGTCCTTGTCGCTCTTGGACTGGTTGACGTTGTCCGTCACCGCGATGAGCTGAGGGCGCGTCAGATCGTTGGCGTACGCCTGGCGTTGGGCGTTGGTCCAGCTGGACGCTCCCGAACGCCAGGCTTCGGCGAGCGGGACCATGTGATCGATGTCCAGATCGGATGCGGCCGTCCAGGTGGCCCCGTCGTACTCCGAGTACCAACTGCCGCTGACGGCCGCGCAGCTGGAGTCCTGCGAGACGTTCGTCCCGTCACGTTCCAGGACGACCTCGCGGGTGTTGCAGGCACCCGACTGGGTGATCCAGTGCGGGAACTTGTCCCTGCTGTATCCGGTGGACGAGCCCTCCGCCTTCACGGTCAGCTGGCTCAGATACGTGCGGGCGGTGGATGCGGAGACCGGAGTGGGCATGGCCGCCTGGGCGCTGGGGGCGGTGAGCAGTCCGGTGGTTGCGGCGAGGGCGGCTGATGCGGCGAGGACGGCTATGTGACGCGCGTAGACACCTGACATGCGAACTCCCTTGATGTGGGGGGACTGTGGGCGGTCCGTTGGGAACTGCCCGGCCATCGTGACGGCGCCAGGTTTCTGTGGGGTGGGCGCCAGGTAACAGAGTGGCGACATGCGCACGTCACATCAAGAGGTCTGACAAAGGGGCTCGGGTTACAGGGGCGTACTGAAGTACGTGCGCGGGCGTACGAAACTGAGGGGGCGGCAGGTCCACGGGTGGCGAAGGGCTTTGGCGCACAGCGTGGAAATCGCCTCGTGGCGGGGTTCGGACGTGCGCGGTCCGGGCGCGCGTGGTCCTGGGGTGGCCGCGTGCTGCTTCCGGTCAACATCACTCTGGGCGTCGTCCTGGCCCTGCTGCTCGCGGCAGCCGCCGCCGTCGCCAGGTTCGCCTCGCTCGGCCGGTCGCGCGAGATCGTCGTGGCCGGGCTGCGGGCCGCGGTCTCCTCGCTGATCGGCTGGGTGGTCCACGCCCTTGCGCCGATGTTCGCGTTCATCGCGCTGATGTACGCCGTGGCCGTGTGGACGGCGGGGCGCCGCGTCACGCGAAACCGCACGTGGTGGTGGGCGGCCGTGCCGATCGGGGTGGCGGTCGCGCCGGTGGTCGCCGTGCTGCTGCTCACCGGGCTCGTACCGGTCCGGGGCATCGCGCTGATCCCGGTGACGGGCATCCTCATCGGGGGCGCGCTGACCGCGACGGTGCTCGGAGGCCGGCGGGCGCTGGACGAGCTGTCGACGCGGCGGGGTGAGGTGGAGGCGGCGGTGGCGCTCGGATTCCTGGACCGCGACGCACGGCTGGAGATCGCCCGGCCCGCGGCGTCGGACGCGCTGCTGCCGGGGCTCGATCAGACGCGGACGGTGGGGCTCGTCACGCTGCCGGGGGCCTTCGTGGGCATGCTGCTGGGCGGTGCCTCACCGGTGCAGGCGGGCGCCGTACAACTGTTTGTGCTGGTCGCCCTGATGGCCGTACAGGCGGCAGCCGTCGCGACCGTGCTGGAACTGGTGGCGCGGGGGCGGCTGCACCGCGAGCCGACGGAGGAGCGGGCGGAGGTGCCGGACGCGGTGCGCTGACGCCGCTGCGGCGGTGCGTTCGCGTATCCCTGCGCTCCCGTGTCCCTGCGTTCCCGCGGTCCGGTGTCCCTGCGGTCGTGTCCCTGCGGTTGTGCGCGGGGGTGGGCGGCTGCGCGGGAGCCGGGGCCGTCAGGCGCTGATGTGCAGCACGACCGAGCCGTCCGCCGCCGCTTCCACCCGGATCTGCGAGAGGTCGTCGACGTGGGCGTCGGGGGAGAGCGCCGCCGCGCGCGGACCGACGCCCACGACGCGCATGCCTGCCGCCCGGCCGGCCGCGATGCCCGCCTCGGAGTCCTCGAAGACGACGCAGTCCGCCGGTGCGAAGCCGAGCCCGGCCGCGCCCTTGAGGAAGCCCTCGGGGTCCGGCTTGCTGGCGCCGACGCTCTCGGCGGTGACCTTGAAGTCCGGCATCCGCAGTCCGGCCGCCGTCATCCGGGCGCGGGCCAGTGCCAGGTCCGCCGAGGTGACCAGGGCGTGCGGGAGCTCGGCGATCGCGTCCATGAACGCGGGGGCGCCGCCGATCGGGACGACGCCTTCGGTGTCGGCGGTCTCCTCCGCGAGCATCACCCGGTTGTCCGCGTAGTTCTGCTCCATCGGGCGGTCCGGGAGGAGCACCGCCATCGTGGCGTAGCCCTGCCGGCCGTGGACGACCTTGAGGGCCTCTTCCGGGTCCAGTCCCTGCCGCAGCGCCCAGCGCCGCCAGCAGCGCTCCACGACGGCGTCGGAGTTGACCAGCGTTCCGTCCATGTCGAGGAGAAGCGCGTGGGCGGTGAGAACGGCGGCCGGCATGGGCGGGCTCCAGAGCGGGGGGAAGCGAACGCCGCGGACGTACGGGCGGCGCGGGAGGAGAACAAGTGGCCCCCGCTCGCCGGTCAGGGTGTGCGCGCGGAGGCCACTTTGTTCCATCACGATACAAAAACGTGGCCGGGAAAGCGAATCCCGGCCGGCGCCCGGTCCTCCGCGCTGGTCAGTGGCGCCCCTCGCCCGTCGTGGCCGCCTCCAGCACGCTCCGGGTGTTCGGCCCGTAGACCCCCTCGGGGTCGCCCTCGATGTTTCTCCATATCTGGTACTGGTGCACGGCGTTCTCGACCCGGTCCGTGTACGCGTCGCCGACGGGGCCGGTCAGCACCCAGGCCTCCTGGAGCCGGCGCTGCAACTCGGCCACCTCCGGACCGGAGTCGCCGGGCCGCAGTGTCGGCGCGCCCTGCTCGGGGGGCGGCGCCAGCGCCGGAGGGCTGCTGCTCCCCGTCGTGGCCGCCGGGGACGAGGGTGCCGTCGAGCGTGACGGGGACGCCGACGCGGAGCCGGACGCCGAGGCGGACGGGGACGGCGACACGGACGTGGAGGCCGAGGCCGAGGCCGACGCGGAGGGGGAGCCGGACGCCGGCCTGGACGGCGACGGGGAGGCGGACGCCGGAGCGGAGGCCGGGGGCTCGATGCCGTCCTCGGGGAGGCTGGCCACCGTGGAGGGCAGGGACTGGTCCAGGTCGGCCTCCTGGCTCCTGTCCCCGTTGAACAGCCCGCCCACGAAGGCCGCCGTGCCGACCACCGTGACCACGGCCGCTCCCGCGACCAGCGCCGCGAAGGGCCGGCGGCGGCGCGGTTGCACGGGGTCCGGGCCGGCCGTCAGGAGGGCGGTGCCGGCGAGGTCCGCCGCACCGTCCGGGGACGTCGTGTCCGGCAGCGGGCCCGGTCCCGCCGGATCCAGGAACAGTGGCATCGTCGTCGCGGCGTCCCCCTGCTGCCCGCCCGGCGTGTGCGCCTCGGCGGGGCCGGAGCCGGCCGCCACCGCGTCATCGCCGCCCAGTGTCACGTACGGCCGGATGCGCAGCGGGTTGAAGTTTTCCGCCGCCGCCATTTCCGCCGACCGCTCGGCGTGGTGCTGTTCCGTGAGGCGCTGCCGCTCGGCGGCGCGTGCCAGGTCGTCGGGACGGCCGGCGGTCTGCCCCGCCTGCCCCGCCGCGAAGGCCGCGCCGTAGCCGGTCCGCTCCGCCGCGAAGGCCGCGCCGTGGCCCCCCTGCCCCTGCTCCCGCCCTTGCCCTTGTCCCGTCACGCCGTGCTGCCCGGTGTCGTGCCCCGGTCCGGTGCCACCGTGGGCCGCGCGGGGAGCGCAGGCGCAGTGCGGGCCGGTGCCCGGTCTGTTGTCCGTACCGCACTCCGGGCATATATGTCCGGTCATGGTGGGTCCCCTCCCCTTTGAACTGCCTGCGATTATGCAGCCCGCCGCCAGGAAGCCCAATCATGGCGGCCCTCGGCAGGCCATAACGGTGCACAACGGACAGGATGGGGGAGTAGCGGATCCAAGGAGATGTTCTATGGCCCAGCAGTTGAGCCCTCCGGCCCCGGCCCCCGGCGCCGACCGCTCCACGCGGTCGGTCCTCGTGGCCATCGGCGCGCTGCTTCTCGGCATGCTCCTCGCCGCACTCGACCAGACCATCGTCTCCACCGCGCTGCCGACCATCGTCAGCGATCTCGGTGGTCTGGAGCACCTGTCCTGGGTGGTCACGGCCTATCTGCTGGCATCGACCGCCGCGACCCCGCTCTGGGGCAAGCTCGGTGACCAGTACGGGCGCAAAAGGCTCTTCCAGACCGCCATCGTCATCTTCCTGATCGGCTCCGCCCTCTGCGGCATCGCCCAGAACATGCCGCAGCTGATCGGCTTCCGCGCCCTTCAGGGGCTCGGCGGCGGCGGGCTGATGGTGCTCTCGATGGCGATCGTCGGCGATATCGTCCCGCCGCGCGAACGCGGCAAGTACCAGGGGCTGTTCGGAGCGGTCTTCGGTGCGACGAGTGTCCTCGGACCCCTTCTCGGCGGTCTCTTCACCGAGCACCTCAGCTGGCGCTGGGTCTTCTACGTCAACCTTCCCATCGGTGTCGTCGCCCTGGCCGTGATCGCCGCCGTGCTGCACATCCCGGTCCGCCGGACGAAGCACACCATCGACTACCTCGGCACCTTCCTCATCGCCTCGGTCGCCACCTGCCTGGTCCTCGTCGCCTCGCTCGGCGGCACCACCTGGGCCTGGGGATCGGCGCAGATCATCGGCCTCGCCGCCCTCAGCGTGGTGCTGCTGATCGCCTTCGTGTACGTGGAACGGCGCGCGGCCGAGCCGGTCCTGCCGCTGAAACTGTTCCGGATCAGGACCTTCGCCCTCGTCGCGGTGATCAGCTTCGTCGTCGGCTTCGCGATGTTCGGCGCGATGACCTATCTGCCGACGTTCCTCCAGGTGGTGCACGGCATCACGCCGACGATGTCCGGCGTCCACATGCTCCCCATGGTGTTCGGTCTGCTCATCACCTCGACCGTGTCCGGCCAGATCGTCAGCCGTACGGGCCGCTGGAAGGTCTTCCCGATCGCCGGCACCGGTCTCACCGCGATCGGCCTGCTGCTTCTGCACCGGCTCACGGAGACCAGCCCCACCTGGGAGATGAGCATCTACTTCTTCGTCTTCGGTGCGGGCCTCGGCCTGGTGATGCAGGTCCTGGTCCTGGTCGTGCAGAACGCGGTCTCGTACCAGGACCTCGGCGTGGCCACCTCGGGCGCGACCTTCTTCCGTTCCATCGGCGCCTCGTTCGGTGTCGCGATCTTCGGCACCATCTTCACCAACCGGCTCACCGACAAGCTCGGCGCGGCGCTCACCGGCCGGCCGCTGCCGCCCGGGGTCAGCGCCGAGGGGCTGGCCGCCGACCCGCGCGCCATCGGCCAGCTGCCGCCCTCGCTCCAGCAGCCCGTGCTCCACGCGTATTCGACGTCCATCACGGATGTGTTCCTGTACGCCGCCCCCGTCGTCCTGATCGCCTTCCTCTTCGCGTGGCTGCTCAAGGAGGACAAGCTGCGCGGCTCGGTGACCGCCCCCGATTCCACCGAGACGCTGGCCTCGAACCCGGTCGAGCGGTCCTCGTACGACGAATGCGCGCGCGCCCTCTCCGTCCTCGCCACCCGAGAGGGCCGCCGCGAGGTCTACGAGAAGATCACCGAGCGGGCCGGCTACGACCTCCTGCCGGCCGCCAGCTGGATGCTGCTGCGCATCAAACGGCACGGCACCGTCGAACCGGCCCGGCTCGCCGATGTCGCCCCCGTACCGCTGCGGGTGATCAGCGACGCCGCCCGCCAGCTGGAGGAGCGCGGTCTGGCCCGCCGGGTGGGGGTGCAGATGGTGCTCACCGAACCGGGCGCCGAAGCCGTCGTGAAGCTCGCGCAGGCCCGTGAGGAATCCCTGGCCGAGCTGCTGGGCGACTGGTGGGGTCCGGACCGGCCGACCGACCTGGTCGCCCTGGTGTCGGAACTGACGGCGGAGACCAGCGGGTCGAGCAAGGAGCGCCCGCACAGCCCGGAGCCCAAGCGGGACCACGCGGCCGGACACCCGCACGAGCGTCCCGTCTGAGCGTCCTGCCCGAGCCTCCTGAGCGTCCTGCCCGAGTCCTCCCTCGCCGCCCCGCCCGGGCGTTCTGCCCCGGTGTCCCGTACGGGCGCCCCGCCCGGGCCTCGCGCTACGCCTACAGCTCCTTGGCGAACCAGTGCTCGGCGTAGGCGCGGTGGTGGAAGGCCGGGACCTCGCGGTAGCCGTGCTTCGCGTACAGTCCGCGCGCCTCGACGAGGTCGGCACGGGTGTCGAGCCGGAGCCGCCGCACGCCGAAGGCGCGCGCCAGGTCCTCGACCGCCGCGAGCAGCAGCCCGCCACCGCCCGTGCCGCGTGCCTCGGGGCGTACGTAGACCCGGGTCAGCTCCGCCGTGTCCGCGTCCGTCACGAGCAGCCCGGCGCACGCCGCCGCACCACCCCGGAAGCGGCCGACGACGAACTCGCCGGTCGGCGGGACGAGGCGCTCGGCGCCGTCGTCGGTGAGCCCGTCGTCGATCTCCGCCGCGGTCGCGGGGCGGTCCCAGTAACGGCCGGCCACCTCGGCGTAGTAGTCCCGGCGCAGCAGGGAGGCGTCCGGGGAGTCGAAGCGTTCGGGGCTCATGGTCCAGGTCATCGCGTCATTCTGGTGTGCGCCCTGCCGCGGGGAGAAACGATTTCGGTGCCGCTGGTGCCCACCGGAGGCGCGGACGCCGCGAGGAGTACCGTCCCGCGCCTCACCCGACGTACGCATGTCCAGGCCGCCGGCCCGGGAAGAGCCCGGTTCCGGCATCGGCGGAGAACCCGTTCTCACCTCAGCGGCGGTGGCACGGTCACCGGCGGCGGCGGTGTCACCGGCCGCCTCCCCCGCGCCCGCAGCACCAGCAGCAGGGCCGCGGCCACCACCACTGCCGCACCGAGCAGCGTCAGCACCCAGGCCGGGAAGCCGCCCACCGTCAGCAGCCTGTCCCGGTAGTACGTGGTCCGGTACGGGGTGTCCGAGGCGGCCGCCCGCAGTTCGTGGTCCCCGTCGATCAGCGCCGGCCGGGGGAACGACTGGTCGATCGCCGTGACATACACCGGCTTCCCGCCGGTCAGCGCGTCCAGCGCCCCGTACGCGCCCTCCTCCTGGCCGGTGTCCACCCGGCCCGCGTACCTCACCACGGGCGGCAGCCCGCCGATGGTGCCGCTCGGCTCCATGCGGTGCGCGGCGAGCACGTACAGACCCAGGGACTGCGGCGTCGCGGCCAGCCGGGACAGGCGCATCGGGTAGACCAGCCGGTCGCTCGCGAAACGCAGCCGCAGCGGATCGAGCTCGCCGCTCAGCGGGCCGCCGGACTCCTCGGGGGCCAGGCGCACGGCCACGTACTCCCATTTCTGCTCGACGTACGGGCGCAGGGCCGCGGCGAGCCGGTCCGGCAGCTCGAAGCCGTTCTCCTTCAGCCAGTCCTCAAGGGCGGCCGGGTCGGTCGCGGCCAGCCGGGCCACGTCGAACGGGCCGAGCCGCTCCCGGCCCACCACCTCGACCGGCGCCGCGGCCGAGGGAGCGGCGGCGCTGTCCCCCGACCCGTGGTGCGAACCACCGAACGGCCAGTCCTTCGCACGTGGCCAGAAGTAGTGGCGGGTGGCGGTCACCGGTGCGGTCAGGGTGTCGAGCTCGGAGAAGAGCGAGGTGTCACCGAGCTCGACCGAGGCCCGGTGCGGCACGGGCATGATCCAGGCGGCCTCGGGGGCGTTCCCGCGCACGGTGAGGCGCATCACAATCTGTTCGGTGCTGCCGTCCCAGCCGACGACGGACGTCTCCCGGTCGACCGACACCCGGGAGTCGCGGTGCACGACCATCGCCCCGCAGCCGCACGCGTACGCCGGTGCGATCAACGAGCCGAGTTGGGCCGCGAACACCAGCATGACCAGGGACAGCGCACGGAGTGCCCACCCGCGCGGCCGAGACCGCACCTCTCGATTTCTCCCCGTCCACCGCATGTCCCGTGTTCCTCCCCCGTAGTCACCGATCAGGGGCTCAGACGTGCGGGTGGCCCCACCGGTTCCGGCCGTCCCGGCCTGTCCGCACTGCACAGCCGAGCATTCTTTCGGATAAAAGCGGGATGACAGTCAGGTGAAGAGGGGGTGATTGTGTCTACCTCATAGGGCAATGCGAAGGTTTCACAGCATGCCGGACAGAGAACCGGCACCAAACGTTGGGAGGGTCGGCGCAACGTGGCGAACGCGGAGCACAGTGTGCGCACAGACGCGGCGACGGGAGCGAGGACCGGGGCTGCCCGCGCCGTGCTCTGGCTGGTCGTGGCCGCATTGGCCGTGCGGCAGATGGCGGTGGTGCTGCGGAAGCCGCCCGGTGAACGCCTCACCGATCTGGAGACCTGGATCGGTGAGAACGGTGTGCTTCATGTGACGGGCTCGCTGTACGACACCGACCGGTTCACCGGCACTCCCTTCGCCGGCCTCGTGCTCAAGCCGCTGACCCGCACGGCCGAACAGAGCCTCGGCGTCGCCTGGACCTTCGGTTCCCTGCTGCTCGTCGCCGCGCTCGGCGTCGTCGCGGCGCGCGCCCTGCCCGCCCCCGTCGGCCGCCGCACGGCCCTGCTCGCCGCCCCCGTCACCATCAGCCTGCTGATGGTCTCGCTGCCGGTGCGCAACGCCCTCCACCTGGGCCAGACCAGCATCCTGCCGGTCCTCCTGGTCCTCGTCGGCTGCTTCGCGGTCCGGAGCGAACGCGCCTCGGGCGTACTCATCGGGATCGCGGCCGCGCTCCAGCCGACCGTACTGCTCTTCGCCGTCCTGCTCCGGCTGACCGGCAGACGCCGGGCCGCCCTGACCGGCGGCGCGGCCTTCGCCGTCTGCACGGCGCTGGCCTGGGCCGCGATGCCGCACGACTCGTGGACGTACTGGGTGCACCATGTCGCGGGCGCGGGGCTCGGCGACCAGGCGGACAGCCTCGCCAATCAGTCGATGCACGGTGCGCTGCTCCGGCTCGGTCTGGAGGGCCCGCTGGAGATCGCCCTCTTCGTGGTGCTCGCCGCGGCCGTCTGCTTCCTCGGGCTGCGACGCGCCGCACGGTACGCGCGCGACGGCCAGCTGCTCCTCGCCGTGGCCGTCACCGGCTGCGTCAGTGTCGCCGTGGCGCCCACCGCCTGGCAGCACCAGCTGCTGTGGGTGCTGCTCGCCGTGGTCGGCCGGGTCGGCAAACGGGCCTCCGACCGGCTGGTGTGGCCGGCCGTCGTGATCCTCGTCGTCACCCTGCCGGGCACCATGCTGCTGCCGAACATCGAGGCGATGTTCCCGGTCCGCGACAACGTGCTGCTGATCGCCGCGCTCGCGGCAGCGTGCATCGCCCCGTTCCTGCCGCGCACCTCGCCGCACTGGCAGCAGCCGATTCCCACCGACCACGCTTCGCCGGTCGCCGCCCGCTGGAGCCGGGTGCCGCTGCTGCCGCTGTGGCGGCGGGTGCTCACCCGGCCGAACCTGCTGCTGGAACTTCTGCTGATCAGGGTCGTCTACTCCGCGTACCAGCAGGTCAGGCTGGCCGCGACGGCGGGCCGTGCCACCGCCGAGCATCACGGGCAGCAGATCCACTCGATCGAACAGTGGCTGCACATCGACATCGAGCACTGGGTCAACCACGCCGTCGTCGAGATCGGCTGGCTGCGGGACTTCTTCGACTACTACTACTCGACGTTCCACTTCGTCGTGCCGCTGAGCATCCTCGGTGTGCTGTACGTACGCCGCCCCGCGGACTACCGCTGGGTCCGCAGCTCCATCGGCTTCGCCACGCTGCTCGCCCTGGTCGGCTTCTGGCTCTACCCGCTGGCTCCGCCGAGGCTGATGCCCGGACTCGGCTTCATCGACACGGTCCACGGTGTCCAGGACTTCGCGAAGCCCGACTACGGCACGCTGACCGGCGTGACCAACCAGTACGCGGCGATGCCCTCGCTGCACTTCGGCTGGTCCCTGTGGTGCGGGGTGGTGATCGTGATGCTCGCCCCGAAGATCTGGATGAAGGCGCTGGGGGTGCTGCACCCGCTGTTCACGGTCTCGACGATCGTCGCGACCGGCAACCACTGGGTGCTCGACGCGGTCGGCGGGGCAGCGGTGGTCGCCCTCGGCTTCGGCCTGACCTACGTACTCTGCGGCCCGCGCAGGCTGCGGGAACCGGGGGAGAGGCCCGGGGCCGCGGACGGTGGCGAGAAGCCGAGGGCCACGGCCGGCGGGGAGGGGCCGGGGGACGGTACGGGGGCGACGGCGCCGGCGAAACCGGTCGGGCACGTCACCGGGGCCGTCTGACGACGGAGTGTCCGGCGACGGACGAAGGCCGACGGACAGACATCGAAGGGGTGCCGGACGCGAAAACGTCCGGCACCCCTTCGCATGTGGATCGTCGCCCTCCCAGGATCCGCCCGTCCGGCGGGGCCCGCCACTTCAACGGATCAGTGGGACGGCCCCAGCGCCCGGGCGGCGAAGGACGGCGTCACCATCGGCACCACCGCGGAGGCCACCCCACTCGTGCGGGCGAGCGCGGACGAAACCGGAGAGCGGCGCGTGCGTGGCCGTCATGATCCCCGTACCCCTGACCGCCATGCGGGCAGGGGTACGAGGGTGACGCTCAGGTGGACGTACTCACCTGGAGCTGCTTGATGCCGTTGAGCCAGGCCGACCGCAGCCGCCGCGGATCACCGACCAGCCGCAGGTCCGGAAGGGCGTCCGCGATCGCGTTGAAGATCAGGTTGATCTCCATCACGGCCAGGGACTTGCCCAGGCAGAAGTGCGGACCGCCGCCCCCGAAACCGAGATGCGGGTTCGGGTCGCGGGAGATGTCGAACCGCTCCGGGTTCTCGAACACCTCGGGGTCGTTGTTGGCGGAAGAGTAGAACATCCCCACCCGGTCGCCCTTCTTGATCTGCTGACCGCCCAGTTCCAGGTCCTGGGTGGCGGTCCGCTGGAAGGAGACGACGGGCGTCGCCCAGCGGACGATCTCCTCGGCGGTCGTCTCCGGCCGCTCGCGCTTGTAGAGCTCCCACTGCTCGGGGTGGGTCAGGAACGCGTGCATGCCGTGGCTGATGGCGTTACGGGTGGTCTCGTTGCCGGCCACGGCGAGCAGGATCACGAAGAAGCCGAACTCGTCGGAGGAGAGGTTGCCCTCGCCCTCGGCGGCGACCAGCGTCGAGACGATGTCCTTGGCCGGGCACTCCTTGCGGGCCGCCGCGAGGTTCATCGAGTAGGAGATGAGCTCCATCGCCGCCTCGGCGCCGATCTCCTCGGTGATCGCGTACTCCGGATCGTCGTACGAGGCCATCTTGTTCGACCAGTCGAAGATCCGGGCCCGGTCCTCCTGTGGTACGCCGATGAGCTCGGCGATGGCCTGAAGCGGCAGTTCCACGGCGATGTTGGTGACGAAGTCGAACGAGCCGTCGTCGCCGGCCCCGGCGAGGGCCGTCTCGACGATGGAGCGCGCCCGGTTGCGCAGCGCCTCCTCCAGGGACCGGATGGCGCGGGGGGTGAAGCCGCGCTGGACGATCTGGCGGACCCGGGTGTGCTCGGGCGGGTCCATGTTCAGCATGATCAGCTTCTGGACGTCGATCTGGTCCCGGCTGATCGTCTCGTTGAAGCGGATGACGGCGGTGTTGGTGTTCGACGAGAAAAGCTCGGGATGGGTCGAGACGTACTTGACGTCCGCGTGCCGGGTGACGACCCAGTAGCCCGAGTCGTCGAAGCCGGAGATCCCGGCGGGCTGGGTGCACCACCAGACCGGCGCCGTCTCCCGCATGAGGGTGAACTCCGGGTGGGGTACCCGGGCATGGAGCAGGTCGGGATCGGTGAAGTCGAACCCTTCGGGCAGATGGGGGCAGGGCATCGGCAGCTCCAGGTCAAGAACTCCAGGTCGGTCCGAGGGCCGTCCGAGTAGTGTCTGACGATCCATCAGATGTTGCCCGCAAGGTAGTAACGAGTTCTACAACTGACAAGGGGCATGGCTGGATCTGTTGCGTGAAGCATCGGTGAACCGGCCTTCTTCCGGCGGGTGTTGGCGGTGAAGGCTGGGCAAGGTGCGTGCAAGACCCTTGCGTACCGTGGGTAAGCCTCATAAGACTGCTTGCAGAACTAGAACGCGTACTAGTTCCTTCCGTGGGCGCCGGGACGCCTCCGCGGAAGTGCGAGGAGAGGACGAGCTCATGGCCGCGGAACCCGTCATCGTCGAAGCCGTACGCACCCCCATCGGCAAGCGTGGAGGCGCGCTCGCCAATCTGCACCCCGCCTATCTGCTGGGTGAGACCTACCGTGAACTTCTCGGCCGGACCGGCATCCACGCCGACTGCGTCGAACAGATCGTCGGCGGCACCGTCACCCACGCCGGCGAACAGTCCATGAACCCCGCGCGCAACGCCTGGCTCACCGTGGGACTTCCGTACGAGACCGCCGCGACGACCGTGGACTGTCAGTGCGGCTCCTCGCAGCAGGCCTCCCACATGGTCGCCAACATGGTCGCGGCCGGTGTGATCGACGTCGGCATCAGCTGTGGTGTCGAGGCCATGTCGCGCGTACCGCTGGGCAGCGGCTCCAAGCACGGGCCGGGCAAGCCCTGGCCCGACGAGTGGAACGTCGACCTGCCCAACCAGTTCGAGGCCGCCGAGCGCATCGCCCGCAAACGCGGCCTCACCCGGGAGAACGTCGACTCGCTCGGCCTGATCTCGCAGGAGCGGGCGGCCGTCGCCTGGGCCGAGGAACGCTTCAAACGGGAGACGTACGCCGTCCAGGTGCCCACCACCGAGGCCGAACAGGCCGCCGGCCAGGGCATGTGGCGGCTCGTCGACCGTGACGAGGGGCTGCGTGACACCACGATGGAGGGGCTCGCCCGGCTCAAGCCCGTCATGCCCACCGCCGTGCACACGGCAGGCAACGCCTCACAGATATCCGACGGAGCCTGCGCGATCATGTGGGCGTCCAAGCGGATGGCACGGGCCCTCAAGCTCAAGCCGAGGGCCCGGATCGTCGCCCAGGCGCTGGTCGGCTCCGACCCGCACTTCCACCTCGACGGGCCCGTCGACGCGACCCGTGCGGTGCTCGGCAAGGCCGGGATGTCGCTCAAGGACATCGACATCGTGGAGATCAACGAGGCCTTCGCGTCCGTGGTGCTGAGCTGGACACAGGTCTTCGACCAGGATCTGTCGAAGGTCAATGTGAACGGCGGCGCGATCGCCCTCGGCCACCCGGTGGGCGCCACCGGAGCCCGGCTGATCACCACGGCCCTGCATGAACTGGAGCGCAGGGACAAGGAGTTCGCGCTGATCACGATGTGTGCGGGCGGCGCGCTGGCGACCGGCACGATCATTCAGCGGCTGTAGGCCGACGGCCGGTCGCGCCGCACCCGCCGGCTCCCGGCCGCAGCCACGACTCGCCGCAGCCGCAGCCGCAGCCGCAGCCGCACGCGCACCCGCAAGGCGCACCCGCCTCCCGGTCGCGGCAGACACAGCCGGCTCCCGGCCGCAGCCGCTTCCTCCCGGTGGTGGCCGGAAAGCGCCGAGGACCCCCGGCCGCGAACGAACGCGGTCGGGGGTCCTCGGTGTCAGCGGTCCGGGTCCGGGTGGACTCAGTACCAGCTGTTGGCCTGCCAGAAGGTCCAGGCGCCGCACGGGCTGCCGTAACGGGAGTCCATGTAGTCCAGGCCCCACTTGATCTGGGTGGTGGGGTTGGTCTGCCAGTCGGAGCCGGCGGAAGCCATCTTCGAACCGGGCAGGGCCTGGACCAGGCCGTAGGCGCCGGAGGAGGCGTTGGTCGCGCTCGGGTTCCAGCCGCTCTCGTGGCTGACGATGTTGCTGAAGCACTGGAACTGAGCGTCGTCACCGATCATCTGCCTCGCCGTGTCCTGCGCACTCGCGGCAGCGGACGTCGGCGCGGCGGACGTGGCCGCCATGGCCGGGGAGACGCCCAGAGCCACACCGGACGCACCGAGCAGCAGCGCTGCACCGGCGACGGCGGACTTGCGACGGGCGAGGATGTTACGGGCGAACGACACAGGGAACCTAACGTCGGGTACGGGGGAGTCGCGTGCTCCGGTCCGAATCCTGCGTGAACCGTTGCGCGTTGACCGCTGTCCGATCCGGTGGACGCTGCGGTGCTCGGCGACGTGTCCAGTGTTAGCCGCGCCGTTCAACCACCGCAACGACCCTCCGTACGACCCCGCCTCGCACCCAGGGCCGAAGGTCCCGAACCACCCCAAAGCGCTCCATAGCAGGCCGGAGGGGGTGTGACGGTGTCCGAGGTCGGCCCCTCGCGGCTCCTAAGCCGCTTCGTACGGGACCAAGGTCCTGTGGGTGCCCTCACTCCTCCGGGACCCCGAATGTGACCTGGGCCTCGAACGCGGCCCGCCTCGTGGCCCGGCGCAGCGCCTTCAGCAGCGCGGCTCCGACGGTCAGCGTCAGCACGACGGTGAGCACGGCACGGCCCAGGTCCCAGCCGAGCGAGGTGGCCGTGCAGTAGGCGAGGAACCGCACCAGGTTGTCGGCCACCGCGTCACCCGGGTGGAAGGAGATGCCCGAGCCGAGCCCCGGCACGATCGTCCACCCGTACAGATTCATGACCGTCCCGTACGCGAACGAGGCCACCGCCCCGTACGCGGCGAGCATCAGCAGCTCGGCGCGCCCGCGCAGCCGGTCCGGTCCGGGCAGCATCCCGGCGCCCATCGCGAACCAGCCCATGGACAGCATCTGGAACGGCATCCAGGGCCCCACCCCGCCGGTCAGCAGCGCGGAGGCGAACATCGTCACCGAGCCCAGCACGAAGCCGAAGCCCGGCCCGAGCACCCGCCCGCTCAGCACCATCAGGAAGAACATCGGCTCCAGACCGGCCGTGCCCGCCCCCAGCGGGCGCAGCGCTGCCCCGACCGCGGCCAGCACCCCCAGCATCGCCACCGCCTTCGCGTCGAGCCCGGCGTCCGCGATCATCGCGACCACCACCCCGACCAGCAGCGGCAGCAGCGCGGCGAACAGCCACGGCGCGTCCTGGGAGTGCGCCAGCCCGGAATCCGGTCCGGCCAGCAGCGGCCAGCCGAAGGCCGCCACCCCGATCGCGCTGACCAGCACCAGCGCGGCGACGGCCCGGGGCCCGAGCCGCACCGGGCGCGCGCCCCGTCCGGTCGTGCCGGTCATGCGGCACCCCCGAGCGCGGCCCGGACCTGTGACACGGTGAGCCACTTCTGCGGGGCCAGGACCTTGGCGGTCTGCGGGGCGAACGCCGGCGAGGACACCACGACCTCCGCGGTCGGCCCGTCCGCGACCACCTCCCCGTCGGCGAGGATCACCACCCGGTGGGCGAGCTCGGCGGCCAGCTCCACATCATGGGTGGCCAGCACGATCGCATGGCCCTCGGCCGCCAGCGTGCGCAGCACCCCGACGAGCCGGGCCTTCGCCGCGTAGTCCAGACCACGGGTCGGTTCGTCCAGGAGCAGCAGCGGGGGCCGGGCGGTCAGCACGAGGGCGAGCGCCAGGGCGAGCCGCTGCCCCTCGGAGAGATCACGGGGATGCGTGGCGTCCGCCACACCCGGCAGCAGTTCGGAGACCAGTGCCCGGCAGCTGCCCGGCGCGGCGTCCGCGTCGGCGTCGGCCGCCGCGCACTCGGCGGCGACGGTGTCCGCGTACAGCAGATCGCGCGGCTCCTGCGGTACGAGACCGACGCGGCGCACCATCTCGCGCGGCGGTGTCCGGTGCGGGGTACGGCCGCCGACGAGCACGGTGCCGGAGGTGGGCTCGACCATGCCGACGAGGGCGGAGAGCAGGGTGGACTTGCCCGCGCCGTTGCGCCCCATCAGGGCGACGGTCTCGCCGGGGGCGACGGCGAGCGTCACCCGCCGCAGCGCCTCGACGCGCCCGCGCCGCACCCCGAGACGGTCGACGCGGGCGGTGGTGCCGGTGCCGGTGACGGGCTCGGGGGCCGGGGTCTCCTGCGGGGTACGGCCGAACAGCCTGGACAGGGCGGACCGCCGGGGCGCGGGACGGACGGCGGGCGACGGGGACGGGAGGGCCCTGCGGGTTCCGTCACCGCCGACCGGCCCCGGCTCCACGCCCGCCAGCCCCTCCCGCAGCTCCGACGCCCGCCGCCGGGCATCGCGGACCGAGAGCGGCAGCGGCTCCCAGCCCGCCAGCCGCCCCAGCGCCACCACCGGCGGATGCACCGGAGAGACGGCCATCACCTCGGCGGGCGCGCCCATCACCGGGGCGGCGCCCGGCGAGGGCAGCAGGACGACCTGGTCCGCGTACTGCACCACGCGCTCCAGCCGGTGCTCCGCCATCAGGACGGTCGTGCCCAGGTCGTGGACGAGCCGCTGGAGCACCGCGAGGACCTCCTCGGCAGCCGCCGGGTCCAGTGCGGACGTCGGCTCGTCCAGCACCAGGACCCGGGGGTGCGGAGTGAGGACCGAACCGATCGCGACCCGCTGCTGCTGGCCCCCCGACAGGGTGGCGATCGGCCGGTCGCGCAGCCCGGCGAGCCCCAGCAGATCAAGGGTCTCCTCGACCCGCCGCCGCATCACGCCGGGGGCGAGGCCCAGCGACTCCATGCCGTACGCCAGCTCGTCCTCCACCGTGTCCGTCACGAAGTGGGAGAGCGGGTCCTGGCCCACGGTGCCGACCAGATCCGCCAGCTCACGGGGCTTGTGCGTACGGGTGTCCCGCCCGGCGACGGTGACCCGGCCGTTCAGCCGGCCGCCGGTGAAATGCGGTACGAGCCCCGACACCGCGCCCAGCAGCGTCGACTTGCCGACCCCGGACGGCCCGACGAGGAGCACCAGCTCACCCTCGGGAACGGTCAGATCGACCCCCGACAGGGTGGGCCGCCCGGCCCCCTCGTACCGCACCGAAACATCGTCGAACCGGATCACACCTGCTCCTCGAAGCCTGTGGGGGAAGGCCGGACGGGCGAGCCTTCGGGGGCGGGCGGGACGGGCGCGCCCGAGGGGGACGGCGGGACGGGCGCGACGACCGCCGGCAGCAGGCCGATCAGCACCGCGGCGGCCGGCCACAGCGGCAGTACGGGCGCGGTCAGCGGGACGACACCGGGGTGCAGTGCCGCCGGATCCGCGCTCCCCGCCCAGATCATCGCCACCGCGACCGCCGCGCCGGATCCCGCGACCAGCCAGGCCCGCGCCCCCCATCGGTCGGGCCGGTAGCGGGTCCGTACCGAACGGGCGCCGCCCAGCCGCAGTCCGGCCGTCGCGGCGACGAGACCGGCGATCAGCAGCGGCAGCCCGTACACCGCACCCTGCGCGGCGAGCAGCCCGTACGTACCGGCGCAGACACCCAGCAGCCCGCCGAGCGTGAGGACGTTCGTGGTGTGCCGGACGGCGGCCGGCACCTGCGCGGTACGCCCGTACCCCCGTGCGTCCATCGAGGCCGCCACCGCGACCGACCGCTCCAGCGCGCCCTCGAGCACCGGCAGCCCGATCTGGAGCACGGCGCGCACCCCACCGGTCGGACGGCCGCGCAGCCGCCGGGCGGTGCGCAGCCGCACCACGTCGGCGACCATGTTCGGCGCGAAGGTCATCGCGACGACGACGGCCACCCCGGCCTCGTACAGCGCACCGGGCAGCGACTTCAGCAGCCGGGCCGGATTGGCGAGCGAGTTCGCGGCGCCGACACAGATCAGCAGCGCGGCCAGCTTCGCCCCGTCGTACAGCGCGAACAGCAACTGCTCGGCGGTGACCCGGCCCCCGATGCGGACGCCCTTCGCCCAGTCCGGCAGCGGCACCTCGGGCAGCGTGAACACCACGTGCGTACCCGGGATCGGCGAGCCGAGGAAGGCGGAGAAGAGCAGCCGCACCCCGATGACGAACAGCCCGATCTTGATGAACGCCCCGTACGACCGGGCCCATGGCGCGTCCGTGCGGCGCGCGGCCACCACGTACCCCGCCACGCCGACCAGCAGGCCGAGCAGCAGGGGGTTGGTCGTCCGGGACGCGGCGGTGGCGAGCCCGAGCGCCCACAGCCACCAGGCACCGGCGGGCAGCGCGTTGCTCCGGGTGGCGGCGGGGGCGCGCCAGGCCCGGAACCGGTCCGGCGGGGCGTCCGTCCGGCCGGGCGTCGTGCCGGTCATCCGCGGCGGCGGCGGGCCTGTGCGACGGCGGCGACGCCGAGGAGCAGGACGGCGCCGACCCCGACGAGGACCCCGGCGGACGGCCCGCCGCCGTCCGAACCGTCCCCGCCGGCGGCGACGCCCGCGGAGGCGGGCGCGGAGGCGTCGGCCGTGGCGGTCCCGCCGTCCCCTTCGCCGTTCCCCTCGTTGTTCCCCTCGCTGTTCCCGGAGACCTGCTCGCCGCAGCCGGAGGCCGGATAGCCGGAGATCGCGCAGAGCAGCGCGTCACTGCCGTAACGCAGCGGTTTGGCCACCGACGCGAGGGCCTCCGCACTGCTGGCGTCCTGCGGCACCCGCGCACACGCGGTACGCGGAGCGGGCGGCGTCTCCCCGTCCGGGGCGTCGGCGGCTGTACCGGGGTCGATGACGAGCGCGACCCGTTTGCTGCCGTCCTCGGCGGGCGTGTCCGCGCAGATCTTCGCGAAGTCGGGGGAGCGGCGGGGCTTGGCCGCGTCCTGCGAGTCCGCGCTCACGGCGAACCGGAAGCCCGTCACCGAACCGTCGTCCGGGCGGACCAGCGACGGCCCCTGGGTGGCATACGCCCACCCGCTGCCGGAGCTCTCCCAGAACGACCAGTAGCGGTAGCCGGCGGCCTGGGCCGTGCCCGTACCGAGCACGGCCAGAGCGGCGCCCAGGACCATCAGCAGTGCGGTGGCCCGTCCGGCCCGCCCCAGTGACCGGCGGGCGGCCTCGGACCGGGCGGCCGCGGTCGCCCGACGGCCCCTCACAGCTGCTGGTTCTTGCGGCGGCCGCTGATCAGGAACCCGGCGCCCGCGCCGACGGCGAGTCCGATCCCGACGAACCACCAGACGCCGCCGATCCCGTCCCCGTCGCCGCTGTCCTTCTTCTCCTCCTCGGTGGCGGAGGCCGTCGGCTTCTTGACGGCGGCGGGCTCCGGCCCGGTCGCGTTGAGCTGGCCGACGAGGTCGGCGCCGCCGAAGTCGTGGACGTCCGCCCCGGTGGCGTGGGCGGCCATGACCAGCTGCGCGTAGGCGGCCGGGCCGCCCTCCTTCGCCCAGGCCGCGGAGTTCTCCGCCAGCCACTTCACGGACGCGTCCGCCTTGTCCTTGTGACCGGACGCGGACAGGGCGACGACCGCGTCGGCGGTGTTGCCGAAGTCGGGCTGCGGGGAACTGTCCTCGGCGCCGGGCATCGGCGCCAGGTCGAGGTGGCCGGTCTTCGCGAGGGCCCCGGCGAGGTAGTGGGCGCCGTTCTGCGCCGCCTGCTCGGGCTTGAGCGCCTTGCTCTTCGTGCAGGTGGGGTCCTTGACCGCGGCGTTGTCCCCGATGACGAAGCCCTTGCCGAGGGCGCCGAGCACGGCGGCGGCGGTGGCGTCGCCGTTGGCGACGAGCTTGCCGGCCTTGTCGGGCTGGTACGCGAACGCGCCGCCGTCCTTGCCGCCGCAGGGGATGGCGAAGGTGAGCAGGGCGTCGTACGGGGTCCTGCCGCCGTCCGTCGTCACGTCACCGAGCTTCTGCCCGGCCCGGCCGAGCGTGCCGATGACGATCGAGGTGGAGTTCGCGTCGCTGGGGCTGCCGGCGGTGTAACCCCAGCCGCCGTCCTCGTTCTGTACGGACTTCAGCCAGGCGACGCCGTTCGCGACGAGGTCCTCGTGGCCGCGGACCTCGTGCAGCGCCTGCACCGCGGCGGCGGTCGCATTGGTGTCGATCATGGTCTTGGCGTCGCAGGGCACGGAGGCGTCGGGCCGGTACGCGGGGAACGCCCCGCTGTCGCACTGCTGGCCGGCCAGCCAGTCGACGGCCTTGGCGGCGGGCGTGACACCCATGGTCCGCTGTGCGATGAACGCCAGCGACTGCCGCCAGACGCCGTCGTACGTCGGGTCCTTCGTGCCGTACAGCCCCGAGGGCAGGGCCACGGAGGGGGAGGGGGACGGCGCGGCGACCGCGGCCGGGGCTGCGGCCGCACAGAGCACGGTGGCGGTGGCGGCGAGCGCAGCTGCGCTGCGGCGTACGGTCATGGCGGGCGGGGCCTCTCCTGGGGGAACCGGGCACAGGCACACACAGGCACCAGGCTCCGGCTCCGTATCCTCGACGGTGCCGGCCGCCGGGGGCCCCGGCGACACGAGCCGGTCACGACACGGACAGGGCATTCCGGCTCCCGCCGGGTACGGCGGTCACGGCTGCGGGTCAGCGCCGGATTCGCACCGGCTTCCCCCTGAACGGACATGATGACGACTTGCCCACTCTACCGGGCGGGTGCTCAGGGGGCCCTGCCGGGCGCCGGGGCCTGAGCGGTGGCGGAGCAGGTGAGGGCCGCCCGGAACGCCCGGAATAGTCCATGGCTCTTTCGCGGAGTGATCGTTAAACTGCAACTGGCTTACGAATCACTCGGGTTGAAAAGGGGCGGACGGGTATGACGACAGGTGCAGGGGGATTCCCTCCGCCTCCTTCCCGGCCCCCCGCCACCCCGCCGCCCCATCCCCCCGCGCCGCCGCGCACGGATCCGCCCCGGTGGGCGTGGTGGGTCGGAGGAATCGCCGTCCCGCTGGTCGGGATCGTGGTGACGGTGGTCTTCAGCAACGGCTCCGATCGCGATCCCGTCTCGGCGCCCGCCCCGGCCCCCGCCGCCAGCGGCGCACCGTCGGACCCCTCCGCCCGTCCGGACCCGGACCGCGCGTCGACGGAGACCGAGCCTCCCGCCGCGACCCCGGACGACCCGGCCTCGCGCAGCGCTCCGGCCTCCCCGGACGCCTCCGACTCCTCCGGCGCGGACCTCACGGCGCCCGCCGGATTCGCTGAGGCGACCAGGACGATGTGGGGGCTGGCACCCTCTCCCTGCAACCAGCACGAACAACAGCTCGTCGATCTCGACGACGGCATGAGCCGGGTGGAGGCCTCGGTCAGGGGCGAGGAGAACGGCACGACCAAGGATCCCCGCGGGGCCGAGCTCCTCTACTGGCCCGGCAGCTGCAACGACCAGGACAACTACTTGCTGCGCGCGCTGCCCAACGCCCGTGTGGGGCTGCTGCAGGCCGACATGCCGAAGTCCTTCGAGTCCTGCAGGGCGGCTTCGAGGACCGGCTTCGGAGCCCTCGCGCTTCTCGACAGCTACGAACGGGGCAAGCGGGGCTTCGCCGAAGGCGCGGCGCTGTGCTCCGTCACGGACCGGGGTGCCGTCTCCATGGCGCTGATCGACCACATCGACGACGGATCGGACGAGGCGTCGGTCAGCGGCAGGCTCTATGTGTGGCCGAAGTCGCCCTGACCCCCGGCCCTCCACGCCCGAACTGCCTTCCGGTCAGCTGCCTTTGTCTTTCTGAAGTCCCCAAAGGCCCGGTACGTCGCCGCGCCGGAGGCGGGCGGCAAGCGCGGGGCGACGGGGCAATGGGTCGTCCTCACGCTCACGATCAAGAACATCGGGCGCGAGACCGGCGCCGTCGCGCTGGACGGGGCTGTCACGTGGGAGGACGCGCGGACGTCCCCGCAGGTCGCCACCACCGGCAGCACGACGGAAGGCCCCGGCCTCGACACCATGTACCGGCCGGGGCAGTCCGTGACGGGCCCGCTCGTGCTTCATGCCGCCCGCAAGGGCGGCACCGTTTCGTACATCGACGACCCGGGCGGGCCGGCGTTCGGAGTGGCCCTGCCGGCCGTGTGAGCATGCGCATACGGAATCTCCGCCGAGACACCGGCTGAATCACCGGCGTGGTGAAGGCTGTCCCCATCCTTCACCACGCATCGACACGAGGCCGGAAGAGCTGAGTGCCCCAACACTCCGCCCTTCCTTGCACCGTGAGGTCGGCTACTCGGTAATGCTTGACATCGTGCAGGTGCTTTCGATGGGCTTGCTCTTCTCGCTGAGGCAGACCGTGATCCACTCGGTGTGCCCGTTCGGGAGGTTCGGGGGCTTGAATTCGAGGCCGCCGCCGCCGTAGCCCTGGTTGAATGCCTTGAAGTAGGTCTGCCCGTTGGGATGGTCGACCCTCAGGAAGACTCCGTGCCCGTCCGCACGGGTGTCGGAGACGGAGAAACTGTCCGCGTCGCTGGTCGGCTCAGGCTTGTAGTAGTCGTTCCAGACCACCACCCCCGTCTGCGCGTTCGCCGGGTAGAACTCGGCCCCGTTGGGGGTGTCCACACCCACTTGCGCGGATGCGAAACCCTGCGAGCCCACCGCGAGGGCAATGCCTGCGACCGCCACGACGGCGGTCCTGGTGAGGTTGTTCACGCCCGTCATTCCCTTCCGTGACTATTCGGTGATGTTCCACGACTGGCACATGGACGAGATGGGCTTCCCGTTCTGCGTCAGGCAGATCTTGAGCTTGCCCGTTGTGTTGTCCTTGAGATTGGCGATGTTCAGCGCCACGCCGTTGGCGTTCGCGCCATTGGTGTTCGTGGCCGAATAGGTCTTTCCGTTGGGATGGGCGAACGACGCGTAGACGCCGTAGCCGTCCTTCGCGATGTCGTAGATGAAGAACTCATCCAGATCGGCGAGCGTGTCCGGGTCGAAGTCCCACCAGTCGACCTGTGCTGCCGGAACACGGGGCGGGTCTATGTAGTAGTACGAGGTGGGGTTCGCATCAAGCAGCCGCGGCTGACCCGGGTCGGCCTGTGACGGGGCCGCCCCGGTCGAGAAAGCAAGGGCGACGAGGGCGGCCGCGACGCCGATGGACGAACGCGTGATTTTGCGCATGGAGACTTCCTCACTGTGGATCGGATGCGCCACACGCTGGAGAGTGCCATGTCCCCATTGCAAGACGGCTGCAGACGGATTGCAGAGCGTTTGTCGCATGATCGCGTCCACGGTGACCACCAGGACGCGATCGCGGAGCCTCCCCGGCCGGCGCCGCTGTCCGGGGCCGCTCCGTCGTCCGGCGAATGCCTCGGTCCTGCCGCCGCCTACGGTGTCCAGAGCCGTTTCCAGCACTTCGGTGACACCACCTGGTCGGGCGACATGAGGCCGGTGGTGACGCGTCCGAGCCGGAATCGAAGACCGCGGACGGCGGCGGAGTCACGGCGTGAACTGCGGTGGCCCTTCAGTCATCGCCCACATCGATGAACCGGCTCGCCCATGCCCTGAACCGATCGTCGTGCTCGTCTCGCTCGGCCCACAGCGCGTCCACGTCCTCCGGTGGCTCGATCCCGAAGTTCTGGTCCAGCCAGGTGAGGAACTCCTGGTGGCCCTCGCTGTGCCTCTCGACGCTTTCGGAGCCGGAGAACCCGCAATCGGAGAAGGGCTCGCTGTCGATGGTGAGAAGCCGGAACAGTTCCGTCAGGCTTCGCGCGATCACATAGAGGTCCCCTCCGTCGCCGACCAGGACGACGGGCAGAGTGGCAAGATCGGTGCGATCGTCGCAGCGCCACAGGGCGTAGTCGGAGCCGGAGCGGGTGGCTCGCGCGAAGGGGATGAATCGGCTCAGGAACTCCGGATGTTCCGACCAGGTGCCGAGGCCGACGTCCGCGCCGTACTCGCGCAGCTCGAAACTCTCCGAGTAGTAGACCGGCCCCATCCGGTCCGCGAACCCCTTGAGCAGGTTCAACTCCGGTATGGGCGAGTACGCCTCGCTCATGTGGCCTCCTGGGCGGGGGAACGCCCGGCGCGGCCGGGCATCATGCGTGGATCAGGTGACAATAGCCGGAAGGAACGGCGATCGGGCAGCGCCGCCCGTCATGGTGCGGTCGAGGGGAACGGCCGGCGTCCGTCGCCGAACTCGGTCGTGAAATAGGGCCGTTGGCATCGCGTGCGCTTTCGGATCTCCGATCGTCCGGCCTTCGGCGCGGAAGGGGCGAAGGGCTTCCCGGCGCTCAGGTCCGTCCCGCGCCGAAACGGAGCTGGAGGCGGGGCCCGGCCCGTGCTCGCGTGAGCCCCTCGGTGTCTGCCGAGCGTCCGCTCGCCTTCGCGGCAAGGCCGTTCCCGCTGATCGTGATCCCCGGGTCCGCCACCCTCAGAGCACTCGCACCTCGCCCTCGGGGAGCTTCGCCCACCAGTGGTGGTAGCGGCTGTAGGCCTGAGTCTCGCGGTCGTCGAGGAGGGCCGTCGTCAAGGACCGAGCCTCGGCGGCGAGGCCGTCCCAGGCGGCCGGGTGCAGCGGATGGAACGCCGTGGCCTCGATGCCGTCCGCCGTGGGGCGCCACACGCCGGCGACGTAGCCGTCGACCAGCAGGGTGGGCAGCACGTCGCCGTTGCGCCGGATCACCAGGGGGCGGTAGTCCGGGGGGATCACCCGGCTGCGGTCGGCGTACGCCAGCAGAACGCTGTCCCACATGGCCATGAGGCGGGGCGGGGAGGGGGTGTCGGCGGCCGGCCGGGATGCGCCCGGGAGGTCGAACAACGGACCGCCGTCCGGCCCCTGGAACTGGTCGACGGCGTCGCCCATGGTCCGGAGCGCCGCGCGGACGGAGGTCCGCCGCACCATGGCGAACTGCGCCAGGTCCGCTGTGGACGCGGGCCCGAACCCCGACAAGTAGCGCAGGATCAAGGTCCGCAGGGCCCGGACGTCTCCCTCCCGGCCCATGGGTGCCGGTCCGCTGTCGGCCGCCGCGACGAAGGACGGCCGGTGGCCGAAGGACCACGGCGCATCCGTCGGAGCGTGGTGCAGGGGCGCGTACCCCTTCAGCCCCCACCACCCGCCGTCCTTCTTCTCGGCGCCGAGCCGCTTCTCGGCCCATGCCTGCATCTCCGCGGAGGTACGTGGCCGGCGGGCGAAGGCCAGCAGTTCCGGAACCAGCTTCTCCGCGTCCGCCGGAGTCAGCCCCGCGTCGGCGAAACGGGCGCCCAGTCGTGAGGCGTACAGCGTCGGCTCCATGGCCGCGCGGAAGGCCGGGTAGTCCGAGGCGTGCACGGCGTGCAGGGTGATGCGCATGAGGGTGGCCTTGACCACCGCCCGCTCGGCGAAAGCGGTGTCCAGCTCGGCCGGAGCGAAATCGGTGAGCCGGTTCCACAGGGCGATGTACGGAGAGGCCGGATGCTGCGCCTGGAGCGCCACCACCCGCCGCACCCCGTCGGGGACGCTCAGCGGCTCGCGCGCCAGCAGGAGCTGACGGCTGAGGGTCGCCCGGTTGAGTTCGCGCGCGGTGATCGTCACAGCCGGGGATTGTCCTCCCGCGAACACGCTCCTCCGCGGCCGGGGCTCCGACCGCCGCACCTCGCCCTCCCGTTCGGGTGAATAGTCGTTCCGGTTTGTCCTCTGTCATCCGTTACGCATAGATTCCCGTCCACGCTGTCCGCGAACTGTTATCCCTCGGTTCGCAGTTGAGCGACCACGCGACCCGTCATCATCGGCTGGGAGGGCCCCGCCCCATGTCCGCAACCGTCGACCGGTGGACCACCGCACTGCGCAGAGCCTGGAAGGGCGGCACGGCGTGGCCGTGGTGCCTGGCGGCGATCACGGCGGCGTGCGGCTACGCCGTGGCCACCGTCTTCCACCCCGGGTACCTCAGCGCGGACAGCAACACCCAGTTGGGGCAGGCGCTCGGGGACGAGCCGGTGAACGACTGGCATCCGCCGGTGATGGCGCTCGCGTGGCGGACGCTCATCCTGATCACGGGGGACTTCTCCACCATGGCCGCCCTCCAGGCCGCGGTGCTGTGGGGGACGCTGTGGGCCCTCGCCCTGCTGGTGTGGAAGCGGACCGGGAGCCGCGGGCTCTCCCTCGTGGTGCCGGCGGTCGGCCTCGCGCCGCACATCATGAACCTCACGGGAGTGGTGTGGAAGGACGTGCACCTGGCGTACGCGCTCCTCGCGGTCTTCGCGATCGCGCTGACCGTGCGTGAGCTGCCCCGGGACCGGGTCGGGACCCGCTGGGCACTGCTGGTGCTGGGCGTGCTGTTCCTCGGCTACGCGGCCCTCGTGCGCAAGAACGGCATCCCCGCCGCGGTCCCGGTCTTCGCCCTGCTCGTCCTCGCCGCCCGGCCCGCCCCCGGACGGCGTCACCGGCTGGCCGCCACCGGGGTCTTCGTCGCCGTCGTGCTGGGCGGCAGTGTCGCGGTGGACGCGGCCACCGCCCCGCTGGCCACACGCGTGTACGCGGTGATCCCGGTGGACGACCTCGTCCACGTACTCACCCCGGAGCAGGTGCGCGCCGCCGCCGAACGGGCGGGTGCGGACGCGGACCTGCGGGACCGTATGGTCGCCGCGGCCGTCACCTGCCGGAAGCGGCACATCACCTCGGACGGGTACCTCCAGTGCTTCCCGCAGCGCCGGCCGTTCGATGTGACGTATCTCGATCGGCACGCGGACGTGATCGTGCGGATGTGGGCGCAGCAGATGCCCAGGCACTGGAAGGGCTATGCCGAGTACCGGGGCCGGGTCTTCTCCAAACTGCTCTTCCGGAGCAACCAGATCTTCTGGGACGGCACCCGTGTCAACGCCGGTGCCCGGCTCAACCCCGAGGTGCGCGAACAGCCGCTGAACGACACGCTGCGGTTCGCGCTGCGGAACTACGTGACCGGGTTCGCCCGTGACCTGCCGATGCTCTTCCAGGGCTGGTTCTGGCTGGCCGTCTCGCTGGTGCTGGTGCTGCGTCGCCGGTGGGCCGGCCCGTACACGCGGGAGATCCGGCTGCTCGGGGCCAGCTCACTCCTGTACCTCCTGGCCTATCTGCCCACGGCTCCGGAGTCCAACTACCGTTACGTGTACTGGCCGGCGCTCTCCGGGACCGTCGCGCTCGCCCTGATCGCGACCGCCTTCGTGGCACGTCGTCGCGCGGCGGCCGGCGTCCCCGCCGGTGAACCGGACGCCCGCCCCGCCGCGCTGCCCGCCGGCCGGGCCCCCGAGGCCGCCCCGGGACCGGCTGCCCCGGCGGGGCCGCGCGAGGACTCCGGTGCCGCGGTGTGACCCCGGCGGGGTGGCTCCCGCGCTTGCGCAGACCTTGCCGCGTACCGCTTCCGCGTACCGCTTCCGCGTACCGCTTCCTCACACCGCCACGTACGTCACCGGCTCGCTTCCCGCCACCGCTTCCGCGCGCCCCAGCTTCACCAGCCGGCGCAGATGCGATTCGGCCTCCGAGACGGCGATGTTGCGGGAGCCGTAGGGGATCTGCTCCCAGGGGCGGTTCCACTCCATCCGTTCGGCCAGCTGCCACGGGGTGAGCGGCCGGGAGAGCAGGGTGAGCAGGCCGGTCAGGCGCTCCTCGTGGTGGTCGAGGAGTTCCTGTACGCGTCCTGCCGCGTCCGCGAACGCGTACTGGTGGGCCGGGAGGACTTCGGCGACGCCGAGGCGGCCGATGCGTTCAAGGGAGTCGAGGTAATCGCCCAGCGGGTCGGTCGCCGTGGCGTCGTCCGGGTCCTCGTAGAGGCCGACGTGCGGGCTGATGCCGGGGAGCAGGTGGTCGCCGGAGAAGAGGCGGCCCCGGCCCGGGAGGTTGGCCGGGTGGTCCTCCTCCAGGTGCAGGCAGACATGGCCCGGGGTGTGGCCGGGGGTCCAGATCGCGCGCAGGGCGCGGCCCGCCAGGTCGAGGAGTTCGCCCGGCACGATCTCGCGGTCCGGGACGGCGGCCCGCAGGCCGGGCAGGGTGCGCATGCGGCCGCCCTCCTCGCGGGCCGCCAGCAGCGGGGCGATGTGGTCCTCGGGTGCGCCGACCGTCGCCAGCTTCGCCGCGAGGTAGGCCAGCCAGGTGCCGGGCTCCGACGCGCGGGTGCGGCGGACGATCGCGGTGTCGGCGGCGTGCATCGCGATCCAGGCCCCGGACGCCTCGCGGACCTGGCCGGAGAGGCCGTGGTGGTCGGGGTGGTGGTGGGTGATGACCACGCCGTGGATGCCGGCGATGTCCACGCCGATGGTGGTGAGCCCGGCCGTGAGCGTGTCCCACGCCTCCGGGTCGTCCCAGCCGGTGTCGATCAGGACCGGGCCCCGGTCCGTGTCGAGGAGGTGGACCAGGGTGTGCCCCAGCGGGTTGTCCGGGATGGGGACCTTGATGCTGTGGACGCCGCCACCGTGGTTGATCACCTGCGTCATGGACTCCCCATCTCCGAGCGGTCTGGGCGGCGTGCGGGTACGGCCACGACGCGCCGCGTCCACTGTAACGAGAACTTGTTCCAGTGGTAGCCCCGGCCGTCATCCATTCCTTCCGGTCCGGGCGCCTCGGGGGCGGGGTGTGCCAGGAGGGTGGACGTGGAAGACGGTTCCTCCGCCGTGCGAGGAAGTCCGGTCCGTCGTCGTCCCAGCCGTGGACTACTGGAACTGGAACTGGTATCAGTTCTGACACACAGTCAGGTGAATTCGGGATGCCGGACGCCGGACGCCGGATACGGGATGTGGGATGCCGGATGCCGGGTTCGGATGCGGAACCAGTCAACGAGTCGGGTCACGTGCCGCGTCGCGGGAGGCAGCAGCCATGAGCGAGCTTGTCGAACACGGAAAACTGTTCATCGGCGGGAAGTTGGTCGATCCGCTCGGGCGGGAAGTCATCGAGGTCATCTCCCCGCACACCGAGCAGGTCATCGGCCGCGTGCCGCATGCCGCCGAGGGGGACGTGGACCGGGCCGTCGCCGCCGCCCGGCAGGCGTTCGACCACGGACCCTGGCCGCAGATGTCGCTGGAGGAGCGCATCGCCGTCGTCACAAGGATCAAGGACGCGTTCGCCGTCCGGTACGAGGAGATCGCCCGGGTCATCAGCTCGGAGAACGGCACCCCGTACACCTCCAGCGTCATGGTGCAGGCCCTCGCCGCGATGATGGTGTGGGACGCGGCGATCACCGTCGCCCGCACCTTCCCGTACGAGGAGCGCCGGGACGGGGCGCTCGGCCCGCTGCTCGTGAGGCGGGAGCCGGTCGGGGTCGTCGCGGCGGTCGTGCCGTGGAACGTGCCCCAGTTCACCGCCGCCGCCAAGCTCGCGCCCGCGCTGCTCGCCGGGTGCTCGGCCGTCCTCAAGGTGTCGCCCGAATCGCCGCTCGACGCCTACATCCTGGCCGAGATCGCCGCCGAGTCCGGGCTGCCCGACGGAGTGCTGTCGATCCTGCCCGCCGACCGCGAGGTGAGCGAGTACCTCGTGGGGCATCCGGGCGTCGACAAGGTCTCGTTCACCGGGTCCGTCGCCGCCGGCCGGCGCGTGATGGAGGTCGCCTCGCGCAACCTCACCCGCGTCACCCTGGAACTCGGCGGGAAGTCCGCCGCGGTGATCCTCCCCGACGCCGACCTGGACACCGCCGTCGCCGGCATCGTGCCCTTCGCCTGGATGGTCAACGGACAGGCCTGCGTGGCCCAGACACGCATCCTGGTCCCGCGTTCCCGGTACGAGGAGACCGCCCAGGCCTTCGCCGCGGCCGCCGGGGCGCTGAAGATCGGCGACCCGCTGGACCCCGCCACCGAACTCGGCCCGCTCGTCGCGCGGCGCCAGCAGCAGCGCTCCCTCGACTACATCCGGATCGGCCAGGAGGAGGGGGCCAAGGTCCTCACCGGGGGCGGGCGCCCGGCGTCGCAGGAGACGGGCTGGTACGTCGAGCCGACACTCTTCGGTGACGTCGACAACTCCATGCGCGTCGCCCGCGAGGAGATCTTCGGCCCGGTCATCTGCCTGCTGCCGTACGGCGACGAGGACGAGGCCGTGAAGATCGCCAACGACTCCGAGTACGGCCTCAGCGGCAGCGTCTGGACCGCCGACACCGAGCGCGGCATCGACATCGCCCGCCGGGTCAGGACCGGTACGTACAGCGTGAACACCTTCAGTCTCGACATGCTCGGCCCGTTCGGCGGCTACAAGAACTCCGGCCTGGGACGGGAGTTCGGCCCCGAGGGGTACGGGGAGTACTTCGAGCACAAGATGATCCACCTGCCCGCCGGATACGGGAGCGAGGCCTGATGGGCGACCGCTGGAGCGTCGAGGTCGACCGGGGCGTCTGCATCGGGTCGGGGATGTGTGTGAACCACGCGCCGGACGGGTTCCGGCTGGACACCGCCATGCAGTCGCACCCCGTCGCCCCGGAGACCGACGCCAACGAACGGGTCCTCGCCGCCGCCGAGGGATGCCCGGTCGAGGCCATCACGGTCGCGCTGGCCGACTCGGGAGAGGTGGTGTTCCCGCCGGAGGACTGAGGAGGGCCCGAACCGCCCCGTCCGCCCGCCCGCAGGGTGTTCCCGAACCGCCCCGTCCGCGCCCGTCAGGCGGGCGGGGCGGCCGGCGCCGCGGACCGGCCCGAGCGGCGCAGCGAGTCCGCCACGAAGCCGTCGGCCTTCAGCTCCTCGACCAGGTCCCGCAGGAACCGCACCGTCTCGGGCGTCCGGCTCCGGGTCGTACCCACCGCCTGCCGGATCTCCATGAACCGGTCCTCGATCAGCCGTACCTCGCCCGGTGCCCCGCGACGTACGCGGTCAGCGGCTGCCGGATGCCCGCCGCGGCCTCCAGGCCCTCCTCGCGGAAGACGCCGACGCCCTCCGTGCCGCGGACGGCGGTCGCCCGCTCAAGGGTGCGGTCCAGGAACAGGTCGTACGCGGAGCCCCGCTTCACCCCGATCCGGACACCTGCCCGGTCGACGTCGGTGACGGAGACCAGGTCCGATCCGGCCGTAGAACACCCGCCCCGGCAGGCGGTCCTCAGCGGCTGTCCACGGGACGGGGGCCGGACAACAGATGCAGCCGCAGGGCCAGTTGCAGTTCAAGCGCCCGGTCCGGCTCGTTCCAGTCCCGGCCCAGCAGCACCTGGATCCGGTCCAGCCGCTGCACCACCGTGTTCACATGCACATGCAGTTCGTCCTTGGCCCGGATCAGGCTGCCGCCCGCGCCGAAGTACGCGCCCAGTGTCCGCACCAGCTGGGTGCCGCGCTGGGCGTCGTAGTCCAGCAGCGGCCCCAGCGCCGCCGTCACGAAGCCGTCGACGTCCTGGGCGTTGCCGAGGACGACACCCAGGAAGCCCAGTTCCTCCACACAGGCGCCTTCGCCGGTACGCCCCAGCACCCGCATCGCCCGCAGACAGCGCGCGGCCTCGCCGTACGCGGCGGCCAGCTCCCCGGGGCCCCGGGCGGGCCCGGCGGCGGCCACCGTCACGGGGGACTGCGCCAGCCGGCCCAGCTGGGCCGCCGCCGAACGGGCGGCCCGGCCCGCGCCCGTACCGTCGTCCTCGATCAACAGCACCACCGCGCCCGCGTGTTCGGCGCTCACCCCGTGGATGCCGCCGCCGAACAGATAGCGCATGGCGGCCGGGGCCAGCCGCTCCCGCGTCCCCGTCTCCGCGACCAGCAGCAGATGCGGGCGGTCCAGGTCGACGCCCAGACGGCGGCCCCGTTCGGCCAGCCCCGCCGGATCGCGGCCGGTGTCCGTCAGCAGATCGGCGATCAGCTCGCCCCGGATCCGGTTCTCCGTCTCGGCCACCGTGCGCCGCAGGAGCAGAAGGAGCCCGGTGACCACCGCCGACCGTTCGAACAGCCGGCGGTCGGAGTCGTCCAGCGCCCGGCCGCGGTGCAGCACCAGGCCGGCCAGCAGCTCCTGACCGGCGAGCACCGCGCAGACCACCCGCCCGTCGCGGCGCACCGCACGCGCCCCCGTCCGGGACTCCTCGGCCGCGTCCGCCAGCCACCCGGCGTCCATGCTGTCGGCGGCGAAGCCCGTACCGTCCGGGCGCACGGCGGCCAGCGGACGGCCGCCCGGGTCGTGAATGGTCAGCGGCGAGCCGAGCAGCCCGGCGACGGCCGCCGCGACGTCCTTGACGTCCCGCCCGCGCAGCACCAGGTCCGTCAGCCGGTCGTGCGACTCCTCGGCCCGCCGCATGGCCGCCGAGTGCGCCCGTACGGAGGCGTTGGCCTCGGCCAGTTCCGCGTTCGCCTCCGCCAGTTCGGCCAGCGCGGAGGTGGTGTCGGCGAGCGCGCGGGCCGTGTCGATGGCGATCGCGGCGTGCGCGGCCAGCGAGCAGAGCAGGGCGACCTCGTCGGGGCTGAAGACCCGGGGCGACCGGTCGGCCGCGAAGAGGACACCGATCACCTTCCCCGTGCCGCCCCGGCTGGAGCCGAGGAGCAGGGGCACGCCCAGGATCGCGACCAGCCCCTCGTCGAGGACCCCGGCGTTGATGTCGCGGGTGTGGTGGAAGCGCTCGTCGGCGGGGTAGTCCGGTGTCGCGTACGGGCTCGCGGTCTGCGCCACCAGACCACCGAGCCCCTCGCCGAGTTCCAGGCGCAGCCGCTGGAAGACGACCGACACCGACCCGTCGGTCACCCGCATGTACGTGTCGCCCGCCTCCTCGTCCGGAAGCGTGAGGTAGGCGGTGTCCGTGCCCAGCAGCATCCGGGCCCGGCGCACGATCGCCTTCAGGACATCGTCCAGCTCCCGCGAGGCCGCCAGGTCGCCCGCCGTGTCGAACAGTGCGGTGAGCTGGAGTTCCCGGCGCCGGTGCTGACGCAGGACGCCCCGGATCCGCAGCGCGGTCGCCGTGGCCCGCTCCACCTCCGCGAGCTCCTCGGCGGGCACACCGTCCCCCCGCGCCTGCGAGGAGACCGCGCCCAGAGCCTCGGCGGGCGCGTCGTCGGCCAGCAGGTCGAACAGGCGCCGGAGGTGGGGTGCGGCGGAGGGGAGCGGTTCAGGCATGGCGTCCAGCGTTCGTAGATAGGGGGTTCGGGGCCGGTCAGTTCGCGGTCCAGCCGCCGTCCATGGAGAGCGAGGTGCCCGTGATGTGCCCGGTGCGCGGCCCGCACAGCCACAGGACCGCCTCCGCGACGTCCGCCGGCTCGATCAGCCGCTTGATCGCGCTGCGTTCCAGCATCACCCGCGCCACCACGTCCGCCTCCGAGATGCCGTGCGTCCGTGCCTGGTCGGCGATCTGGTTCTCGACCAGCGGCGTGCGTACGTAACCGGGGCAGACGCAGTTGCTCGTCACCCCGTGCTCCGCCGCTTCGAGCGCGACCACCTTGCTCAGCCCCTCCAGTGCGTGCTTGGCCGTCACATAGGCCGATTTGTACGGGCTCGCGCGCAGCCCGTGCACCGACGAGATGTTGACCACGCGCCCCCAGCCGCGTTCGTACATCCCCGGCAGGGTCCGGCGCAAGATGCGGAACGGGGTCTCCACCATGACCCGCTGGATCAGCGCGAAGCGGTCCGGCGGGAACGTGTGGACGGGCGCGACGTGCTGGATCCCCGCGTTGTTGACCACGACGTCGACATCGGCCGGCAGCGTGTCGACGACCTCGGGGTCGCCCAGGTCCACCACCCAGGCCGTCCCGCCGAGCTCCCGGGCCAGGCTCTCCGCGGCCTCGCCCGACCTGTCCACGACATGCACATGCGCACCCGCCCCGGCCAGCGCCTGCGCACAGGCCCGCCCGATGCCGCTCGCCGCACCGGTCACCAGCGCGGTGCGCCCGGCCAGCAGCGGTTCTGCGGACGCCTGTCGTGGTCCGCCACCCGGGGAGGGGGCGGCGGGGGCGTGATCCGGTCTGCGGGAAGTCTCCATGGCCGTCACCGTAGGTACGCGACGGCCCGTGTCACATGGCGCCGGTGCACACACCCGCCCGCCCCGGCATGGTGGCGGCGTACGTGGTGTGTGCACCGGCCCGGTCCGTCAGTGCGCGGCGTCCAGCACCGCCCGCTGCTCCTCGGTCAGTTCCAGGTCCACCGCCGCCAGACTCTCGTCCAGCTGCGCCACCGACGAGGCACCGACCAGCGGGACCACCGGGACCTCTCCGCCGATGAGCCAGGCCAGCACCACCTGACCGGGGGGCGCCCCGGTGGCATCGGCCACCGTCCTCAGCGCCTCCTGGCGGGCGGCGGTCCCCGGATGCTCGAACTCCGGGCCCAGCGGCCGGTCCGAACGGCTGTAGGCGCCGCCCAGCAGCGGCGAGTAGGCCACCGGGACGAGGGAGGGCTCGGCGCGGAGGTAGCTCAGCAGATCGCCCGACATGATCCCCTCCCGGCCGTCGGGGGAGCGCGGACTCGGCTGGTCCGTGCGCTGCCGCAGATAGCTGTGGTGGTACTGGAGCACCTCGTACCCGGGCAGTCCGGCGGCCGCCGCGAGCGCGCGGGCCCGTTCGACCTGCCACGCCCAGTGGTTGCTCACGCCCAGCAGTCCGACGGTGCCCTCGGTGACCAGTTCACCGAAGGCCCCGACGGTCTCGGCCATGGGCACTGCGCCGTCCTGGACGTGGGCGTAGAGCAGGTCCAGCTTCGCCACCCCGAGGTTCTCCCGGCTGCGCTCGGCGGACTCCCGGATCACCTTGGCGGACAGGCCCTCGATGTCGCGGGAGAATCCGGTGCTTGGCGCGTTCGGGCGGGCGCCGAGCTTGGTCGCGATGACGATCTCGTCGCCCACCCCCCGGCTGCGGCGCCAGCGGCCGAGCAACCGCTCGCTCTCGCCGCCCTGGGTGCCGTCGACCCAGAACGCGTAGTTGTTGGACGTGTCGATGAACGTGCCGCCGGCCTCGGCGTACCGGTCCAGGATCGCGAAGGACGTCGCCTCGTCGGTCAGCGTGCCCATCCGCATGGCACCGAGGCTGAGCACACTCACCTCCCGGCGCGTCCGAGGGCCGGTGCCGATGGTGCGGTAACGCATGTGGTTCCCCTCCCGGCGCCCGGATCGGTACGGGCGCGCCGAATCACGCAGTCTGCATGCTGGAGCGCGCTCCAGGTCAACCCCGGGCGCCCTGCACCCAGGGCGCCGGCCGCAGCGCAACGGCGGCGGCGCACACAGCCGGGGCCGGGGAGTGTCCACCGGTCCCATGGGCGGGGACGGGCCCGGCTCATAGGTTCCGGCAGCAACCCGTACCCCCCACTCTCCGACCAGGGAGGCAGCCCCGTGCGCCCATCCATCCTGAGACGTCTGCTCCGCCGCATGGCGTCCACGGCCGTCCTCGGCCTGCTCGCCGCGATGCTGAGCGGCACCGCCGCGCAGCCCGCCGCCGCCGCGGGCCTCCAGCAGGTGACCGGCTTCGGAACCAATCCCGGCAACCTCCAGATGTACGCGTACACCCCTGCGGGGCTCCCCGCGAACGCGCCGCTCGTCGTCGCCCTGCACGGCTGCACCCAGACGGCGAACGCGTACTACGCGAACTCCGGCTGGCCGAGGTTCGCCGACACCTGGGGCTTCGCCGTCGTCTTCCCGCAGACCACCTCCGCGAACAACTCGCTCTCCTGCTTCAGCTGGTTCGACCCGGCCGAGGACACCCGGGGCAAGGGTGAGGCCGCCTCCGTCGTGCAGATGGTCGACTACGCGAAGGAGCACTACGGCTCCGACGGCCGCCGGGTGTACGTCACCGGCCTCTCGGCCGGCGGCGGAATGACCGCGGACCTGCTCGCCGCCTACCCGGACGTGTTCGCGGGCGGCTCGGTGGCCTCGGGGCTGCCCGCCCAGTGCGCGACGAGCCAGGCCGCCGCCTCCGGCTGCCAGACGGGCCCGCAGAAGCTCAGCCCCGCGCAGTGGGGCGACAAGGTCCGCGCCGCCCATCCCGGTTACACCGGTCCCTGGCCCCGCGTCGCGATCTGGCAGGGCACCTCGGACTACACGGTCTACCCGGCCAACGCCACGGCACTGCGCGACCAGTGGACGGACGTCTGGGGCATCGGCCAGACGCCCTCGTCCACCGACACCCTCCCGGGCAACACCACCCGCGGCGTCTACGACGACGCCTCCGGGAACCCGGCGGTGGAGACGTACTCCGTCTCCGGCATGGGCCACGGCCTTCCCGTGAGCCCCGGGACGGGCGACCAGCAGTGCGGGACGACGGCCGCGTACTTCCTGAACACGATCTGCTCGACGTACTACACGGGAGTCTTCTGGGGCCTGGACGGCGGCACCCCCGGCGGGGGCGGCGACCAGCTCCCGGCGCCCGGGGGCGTGACCGTCACCGGCACCACGGACACCACGGCCGCCCTGTCCTGGAACCCGGTCGAGGGCGCCGCCTCGTACGCCGTCCGCCGCGACGGGACGACGGTCGCCTCGCCCGCCACCACCTCGTACACGGACACCGGACTCACCGCCGGGACCGCCTACCGCTACACCGTGACGGCCCTCGACGGATCGGGCACGGCCGGCGCGGCATCGGCCCAGGTGACGGCGACCACCACGGGCGGCGGCGCCCCCGCCACCTGCCACTCCGCCACCAACTACGCGCATGTGACGGCGGGCAGGGCCCACACCTCCGGCGGGTACGTGTACGCCAACGGCTCGAACCAGAACATGGGCCTCTACAACGTCTTCGTCACCCACACCCTGAAGGAGTCACCGGCGGGCTACTTCGTGATCGCGGACAGCGGCTGTACGGCCTGACACACGGGAAGGACAGGAACAGGACGGGACGGGCCCCGGCGGCGCACCTCGGAACCCGAGCGCCACCGGGGCCCGCCGTCCTTCCCGTCCCGTTCCGTCCCTTCCCGTCCGTCAGGCGTACGCGGACGCCACGAGACGCGCGGCGATCTCCCGTCCGCCCTGTCCGCCCGTGAGGACCGTGTAGTGGTTGACGTCCTTCACGGCCACCGGCTCCACCCGGGTCCCGCCCAGGTCGGCCGCCGCCAGCCGCTGTTCGTCGTACAGCCCCTGCTCCTCGTCCATCAGGCCCCGCGCCGCCCACAGCAGCGTCGCTTCGACGGGCAGCTTCCGTACCGCCGTCAGCACCTCCGCGTCGAACAGGCCGACGCCGTCCGTGCGGATGGCCTCGATCCGGCAGGACGAACGCAGGGCGGGCTCGTCGCCCGTCAGATCGCGCTGGATGTACGCGTCCACCTCGTCCGACCAGGAGTCCGCGAACGCGGGATGGGCCTGCCAGAAGGCGCGGTAGGCCGCCCGGTCCGGGAACGTCATCGACAGCCGGTCCATCGCCGGGCCGATCACCGCCGTCATCAGCTCGTCGGGGGAGAGATGAGTCGGCGCGGGGAAGCCGATGCCGCCGTCGACGAGCAGCAGCGGGCCGAAGCGGTCCGGGTGGCGCACCGAGGCCAGTGCCGCCACGAACGCGCCCATCGAGTGACCCGCCAGCACCACCCGGCCCAGGCCCAGGGCCTCGGCCAGGGCGGCGATGTCGTCCGCGTGCGCGGCTATGCCGTACGGGCCCGGAAGAGCCGAACTCCCGGCCCTGCCCCGCAGATCCGGGGCGATCAGCGTGACACGTCCTGCCAGCTGCCGGGCCACCGTGCCCCAGGAGAGCGCGTTGGCGGTGATGCCGTGCAGTGCCAGCACGGTCGGCGCCTGCGGATCGGTGGCCGGCCAGCGCAGCGCGGCCAGCAGGCCCCCGTTCACAGGGACTTCGATCTCCTCGTACGCGGTCATCGGTCTCCGTTCTCCTTCCGGTGCGCGACAGCCCTCAGCCTGGACGGCAGCCGGGCCAGGCCGCCGGGCAGCAGATGTACCACGGCCACGAACAGCACCCCCAGCAGGAACAGCGGCTGGGAGAGCGGGACCCGGAGCACCCCCGGCAGATCGGCGACCGCTCCCGAACCGGCCAGGTCGCCCAGCCGGTGGTCGGCCCAGGTGTAGAGGATGCCGCCGACCATCGGGCCCCAGCGGGTGCCCGAGCCGCCCAGCACCACCATCACCAGCAGCGAAAGCGTGAAGTCGGACGTGGTGGTCTGCGGTGTGGAGCCGCCGGTCAGGAGCAGGTGGACGATGCCGCCGAGCGCGGCGAGCGCGCCCGCGACGACGAAGGCCGTCAGCTTGAATCCGTACGGCTTCAGGCCCAGCACCTCCACCCGGCGCTCGTTCTCCTTGATGCCCTCCCAGACGCGCCCGGTGGGGGAGCGGACCGCCCAGGCGACGACGGACAGGGTGAGGACGAGATAGGCCAGCGCGATCCAGTAGAGGTTCGCGGTGTGGTCGATGCCCACGAGCCAGGACGGGAGCAGATCGGCCGGGGCCGCCCGGCCCTCCTCCCCGCCCGTGAACCCGCCGGGGTTGCGGGACACCAGGATCGAGCCGGCCTGGGCGAAGGCGAGGGTCACCATGGAGAAGCCGATGCCGGTGACCCGCAGGCTCACCGATCCCAGGACCAGGGCCAGGGCGGTCCCGAAGAGCAGCCCGAGGACCGCGGCGAGGGCGAAGGGGAGCCCCGCCTCCAGCAGGAACATGTTGGTGTGGCGTAACTGCCCGAAGCGAAGTACAGGGCGTGGCCGAACGAGAGCAGTCCGGTGCGGCCGAGCAGCAGATCGTAGCCCGTGGCCAGCGCGCCGAACAGCAGGCACGTGGCCAGGAGTTGCAGGCTGCCCGCGCTGCCGAGCGGGCCGTCCAGCAGACCCGGTACGGGTACGGCGCTGAACGGCGCGACGGCCAGGACCAGCAGGACGGCCGCCGGCCACCAGCGCAGCAGCCGGGATGTGTTGGCCGCCCCCTTCGGGGCCACCGCGCCCTCGGTACGGTCAGGTGCCTCGATGGCGGTGCTCACGCGAGCCTCCCCGTCAGTCCGCGCGGGCGGATCAGCAGCAGCGCGGCGAGCAGGACGACGACCGCCAGATCGCCGAGGCCCGCCGCGGTGTAGTAGTTGGCGAACTGCTGGACCAGGCCGATGACGACGGACGCCACGGCGGCGCCGGTCACCGAGCCCATGCCGCCGGTGACCACGACGACGAACGCGAAGATCAGCAGCGAGGTGCCCTGGCGGGGGTCGACCGAACCGAAGTACAGCCCGCCGAGCGCCCCGCCGAGCGCCGCGGCGCAGCCCCCGATCGCGAAGACGAGCGTGAACGCCTTGCGGACGTCGACGCCGAGCGCGGTGACCATCGCCCGGTCCTCGACACCGGCCCGCACGACGAGCCCGTGCCGGGTCCGGCCCAGGAACAGCCGCAGCGCCACCAGCACCACGACCGCCGCCGCGACCAGGACGAGGCGGTTGACGGGGACCTGCGCGCCCAGCAGTCCGAAGGTGCCCGACAGTGCCTCGGGTCCCGGGAAGGTCCGGGCGTCCGAGCCCCAGATGCCCGACAGCAGTGCCGGGACGGCGAGCCCGACACCGACCGTGGCGAGTACCTGTTCGCGGGGCCGGGTGTAGAGCGGGCGGACGACGGCGAGTTCCAGCAGCACGGCGGCCGCGGTGCCCACCGCCGTACCGAACAGGACCGCGAGGACGAAGCCGGCGCCGCCGGGCCCCGCGCCGGGCAGATTCCCGGACGCGGCCCACCAGGTGCCGTACGCGCCGATGGAGAGCAGCGCCCCGTGCGCGAAGTTGAGGACGTCCATCAGGCCGAAGATCAGCGAGAGTCCGGACGCCACGAGGAAGTAGAGGGCTCCCAGACCGAGTCCGGTCATGGTGAGCAGCACGACGGTGGACATCAGGAATCCGCCTCCGCGGTGTGTGGGGTCAGCGGTCCGTGGCCCACGCCGAGCAGCCTGCGGGCCGCCTCCGCGTCGCCGAGCAGCCCGGCCGCCGGGCCGCGGTGGGCGGTCCGGCCGTCGGCCAGCACCACGCAGTGCGCGGCGAGGCGCCGGACGACGGCGAGGTTCTGCTCCACGAGCAGTACCGGTACCGCCTCGGCGGCCCGCTCCAGCACCTGGGCGACCTCGGTGACGACCTTCGGCGCCAGGCCCTTGGTGGGTTCGTCCGCGATGATCAGCCGGTTGGTGTTGAGCAGGGTGCGGCCGATGGCGACCATCTGCTGCTGTCCGCCGGACAGGGTCCCGGCCAACTGACGTGCTCTTTTCCTGAGTTCGGGAAAGAGTTCATGGACCAGCGCATACGCGGGCTCGCCCGCCCCGCGCCGCTCCGCCAGCCGCAGGTTCTCCGCGACCGTCAGCCCCGCGAAGACGCCCCGGTCCTCGGGGGCGTAGCCGATCCCGCGCCGGACGAGCGCGTGGGTCGGCAGCGTCACGGTCTCCTCGCCGTCCAGGCGGACGCTGCCCTCGCGCGGGACGAGGCCGAGGATGCCGCGTACGGTCGTGGTCTTCCCGGCCCCGTTGCGGCCGAGCAGTGCGGTCACACCGTGGGCGGCGACATCCAGGTCGACGCCGTGCAGGATGTGACGGCCGCCGATCAGGACCCGCAGGTCCCGCACGTCGAGGAGGGGTTGCTCCGTGGTCACAGCCCCTCCCCGAGGTAGGCCTGCTGCACGGTCGGATCGGCGGTGACGGCCTCGGGGGTGTCCAGGGCGAGCAGCCGGCCGTGGTGCATCACGGCCAGCCGGTCCGCGAGGCCCAGCAGGACGTCCATGTGGTGCTCGACCATGAGGACCGTGCGCCCCTCCTCCCGGTGCAGGGTGCGGATGAGCTCGGTGAGAGCGGGGACCTCCTCGGCGCTCACCCCGGCCATCGGCTCGTCGAGCAGCATCAGCCGGGGCTCGCCGACCAGCAGCACGGCGAGCTCCAGCTTCCGCTTCTCGCCGTGCGACAGTTCGGCGGCCGTGGCCCCGGCCCGGTGGCCGAGGCCGGTGCGCTCCAGGACGCCCGCCACATCGGCGGTGTACGGGTCGGCGCGCCGCCAGAGGCGGTACGAACCGCCCCGGGCGGCCTGCGCGGCGAGCCGTACGTGGTCGGCCACGCTCATCGCGGGCCAGAGGCTGGACGTCTGGAAGGTCCGGCCGATGCCGCGCCGGGCCCGGACGTGCGCCGGCCGGTCCGTGATGTCCGCGCCGTCCAGCGCGATCGTGCCGTCGGTGGGCAGGGTGATCCCGCTGACCAGGTTGAACAGGGATGTCTTGCCTGCCCCGTTGGGGCCGATGAAGGCGAGGAACTCGCCCTCGCGGACGCTCAGGGAGACGTCCTGGACGATGGTCGCGCCGCCGACGCTCCAGCCGAGCCCGTCCAGCCGGAGGACGGGGGCCGGCGGTTCCGCCGGGCCGCCGTTCCGGTGTCCGAGGGTGTGGGGTGCGGTCATGGGTCAGCCCGCCGAGGGCTTCGCGGGCGGTGCCACGGTGTCCATCGCCTCGGTGTCCAGCAGCTCCGGCTTCAGGGCGGTGCCCTTGCCGGACAGCCGGGCCACGAACATCGGCTGGAGCAGCGCGTGGTCCTCGGCCCGGACCCGCTGTTTGCCCTTGGCCCCGTCGAAGGCCCAGCCCTCCAGGGCCTTCACCATCGCGGCCGGGTCGGTGGCGCTGCCCTCCGCGACGGCCCGCACGACCATCTGGGCCGCGGTGAAGCCGTCCGGCGTGAACAGGTCGGGTGTGCCGCCCGCCTTCGTCACCCCGTCCAGCATCGCCTTCTCCACGGCGTTGCCGCCGCCCGCGCCCGGGAAGTAGTGCGCCAGGAACGACACCTTGGCCCCGGCCGCCCCGAAGACGGGGTACGAGGCGGTTCCGGCGAGGCCGGTGACGACCTTGCCCGCGCCCAGCACGCCCTGCTGGTCCAGCGCGGTCCACAGGGCCGGGGCGGTGGACCCGGCCCAGGCGACGAAGACCAGGTCCGGCCCGCCCGCCTTGACCTGCCGGGCGAAGGGCGTCAGGTCCGTCGCGCTGGGCGGCGCCAGTACGGAGCCGACCTTCGCGCCCTTGCCGCCGAGGACCGCCTTCACGGCGGCGACGTTGGCCTGGCCGAACGTGGAGTCCTGCGCGAGGACCGTGACCTTCTTGCCCTTGGCCTCGCCGAGCATCGCGCCCGCCGTCAGGATGTCCTGGTAGGACTGGCGGCCCGAGCGGAAGGTGTAGTCGTTGACGCCGGTCACCGCGTCGGTGGCCGCCGGACCGCTGACGTACAGCACCTTGTTCTGCGCGGCGAGCGGTGCCATCTGGAGGGCGACGCCGGAGTCGGTGGTGCCGGCCAGCACCTTGTAGCCCTTGCCGATCAGGTTCTTCGCGGCGGAGACCGCCTTGCCGGGGTCGCCCGCGTCGTCCTGCTCGGTGACCTCGATACGGTGGCCGGCGACCTTGCCCGTGCCCTTCGTCGCGTAGTCCAGGCCCGCCATGAAGCCGTCGCGGTACTGCTTGCCGTAGTCCGCGAGCAGCCCGGTCCGGGAGTAGACCAGGCCGACCTTCACCGGCGCGTCGGCGGCCGACTTCCCTGACCCGCCGGAGCCGGATTCGCCCGCCGTGCCGGCGGCGGTGCAGCCGGTCAGCAGCAGACCGGCGGCGGCCAGTACGGCGACGGTACGGGTGTCGGTGAGGGATCTGCGGGATCTGCTGGCTCTGCGACGCATGGTGACCGGCTCCTCGGCGTGTTCCTGTGATGTCGCCGAACCGTATGAACACCGTGCCGTCGTCGATATGGTGCAGGGCGCCCCACCTGACCCGGAGGCCATGTGGGCGCCGTACATGGGCAGCCGCCCGCCGGACTCAGCCGGCGGGCCGCCCCGCGGTCAGGTCGATCAGCCTGCACACCGTCTCGATGTCGATCTTCACCTGCGCGATCGAGGCCCGGCCGGACAGCCAGGTGATCAGCGCCGAGTGCCAGGTGTGCTCGATGACCCGGACGGCCGAGAGCTGTTCGGGCGTCGGGTGGTCGAGGCCCATCGCGTCCAGGATGATCGCCGTCGTGAGCCGCGAGACCGTGTCCACCTCGGGGCTCACGCTGCGGTCCGCGAAGGTCAGGGCGCGCACCATCGCGTCCGCCAGGTGCGGTTCGCGCTGCATCGCGCGGAAGGCGCGCATCAGGGTGTCGGCGACCCGCTCCGCCGCGTCGTCCCCGGCCGGAGGCCGCTTGCGGAGCGTCCCGTGCATGTGCTGGAGCTGATCCTGCATGGTCGCGACCAGCAGATGGACCTTGGAGGGGAAGTAGCGGTACAGGGTGCCCAGGGCCACCCCGGCGGCCTCCGCCACCTCGCGCATCTGGACGGCCTCGAAACCGCCCCGGCTGGCGAGCTGGGCGCTGGCGTGCAGGATGCGGCGGCGGCGGGCCTCCTGGCGTTCCGTCAGGGGCGGCGATGCCGGTCTGGCTTCCGCTGTCATGTGTCCCATCCCCAGGGCTTGTCTCCGCGGCCGTGAGACCGCGGCGGCCGGTCCGGCGGCGCACAGCATGCCAGGGTGCGTGCCGTGGTGCGAATCACCTGATCCGGCCGTTGCGCCACTGCTACCTGCCGGTAGATTCATAGCTCATCGAACGTTCGAGCCCCCGACCGGCCGCCCTCCGTTTGCCGGTCGGTCTATAACTTGTTCTAGATTAGCGTGAGCGGTTACGCTCCGGCGAACACGCAGTGAGAAGGGGGCCGAGTGTGACCGCTGAGGCCATAGCGTCGGGCCCCCGTGCGGGCGCGGACAGATCATCGGACACGGAGGCCGTCGGCGACCGCCCTCTGCGCATCGCCCTCCTCACCTACAAGGGCAACCCCTACTGCGGCGGCCAGGGCGTCTACGTACGCCATCTCGCCCGGGAGCTCGCCCGCCTCGGCCACAGCGTCGAGGTGATCGGCGCCCAGCCCTACCCCGTACTCGACGAGGGCGTCCCGCTCACCGAACTGCCGAGCCTGGATCTCTACCGGCAGCCCGACCCGTTCCGCACCCCGAAGCGCGGCGAGTACCGGGACTGGATCGACGCCACCGAGGTCGCCACCATGTGGACCGGCGGCTTCCCCGAACCGCTCACCTTCAGCCTCCGTGTCCGGCGCCATCTCGCCGCCCGGCGCGGCGAGTTCGACGTCATACACGACAACCAGACGCTCGGCTACGGGCTCCTCGCCGACCTCGGCGCCCCCCTCGTCACCACGATCCACCACCCCATCACCGTCGACCGGAAGCTCGACCTCGACGCCGCCCCGACCCGCCGCCGCCGCGCGTCCGTGCGCCGCTGGTACGCCTTCACCCGCATGCAGAAGCGGGTCGCGCGCAGGCTGCCGTCCGTGCTCACCGTCTCCGGCTCCTCCAAACAGGAGATCGTCGAGCACCTGGGGGTGCGTCCGAACCGGGTCCGTGTCGTGCACATCGGCGCGGACACCGACCTCTGGTCGCCCGATCCCGCCGTCGCCGAGGTGCCCGGCCGGATCGTCACCACCTCCAGTGCCGACGTCCCGCTCAAGGGCCTCGTCCACCTCGTGGAGGCGCTGGCCAAGCTCCGTACCGGGAACCCCGCCGCCCATCTCGTGGTCGTCGGCCGCCGGGCCGAGGACGGGCCGGTCGCCCAGGCCATCGAGCGGCACGGACTCGGCGACGCCGTCGAGTTCGTCAAGGGCATCAGCGACACCGAACTCGTCGACCTGGTGCGCGGCGCCCAGATAGCCTGCGTCCCTTCGCTGTACGAGGGTTTCTCCCTGCCCGCCGCCGAGGCCATGGCCACCGGCACGCCCCTCGTCGCCACCACCGGCGGCGCGATCCCCGAGGTCGCCGGCCCCGACGGCGAGACCTGTCTGGCCGTCCCGCCCGCCGACGCCGGGGCCCTGGCCGACGCGCTCGGCCGGCTGCTCGGCGACCCGGAGCTGCGCGCGCGGCTCGGGGCCGCGGGACGCGAACGGGTCCTCACCCGGTTCACCTGGAAGCAGGCGGCGATCGGCACCGCCGCGCTCTACCGGGAGGCGATCGCGGCCCGCGCCGCCACCGGCCCCGGCGGCCGACGATGACGCCCCGCCTCCCGATCCCCTGACCCCGCACACCCTCCCGACTCCCTCGACCGCGAAAGCAGGCATTCGTGCTGACCGTGGACTTCACCCGCTTCCCGCTCGCCGCAGGCGACCGAGTGCTCGACCTGGGCTGCGGCGCCGGACGCCACGCCTTCGAGTGCTACCGGCGCGGCGCCCAGGTCGTGGCTCTCGACCAGAACGGCGAGGAGATCCGCGAGGTCGCGAAGTGGTTCGCCGCGATGAAGGAGGCCGGGGAGGCGCCCGAGGGGGCCACCGCCACCGCGATGGAGGGTGACGCGCTCAATCTGCCGTTCCCCGACGAGTCCTTCGACGTCGTGATCATCTCCGAGGTCATGGAGCACATCCCCGACGACAAGGGCGTGCTCGCCGAGATGGTCCGGGTCCTCAAGCCCGGCGGCCGGATCGCGGTCACCGTGCCCCGCTACGGCCCCGAGAAGGTCTGCTGGACGCTCTCCGACGCCTACCACGAGGTCGAGGGCGGCCACATCCGTATCTACAAGGCCGATGAGCTGCTGGGCAAGATCCGCGGCGCCGGTCTCAAGCCGTACGGCAGCCATCACGCCCATGCCCTGCACTCGCCCTACTGGTGGCTCAAGTGTGCCTTCGGGGTGGACAACGAAAAGGCGCTGCCGGTGCGGGCGTACCACAAGCTGCTCGTCTGGGACATCATGAAGAAGCCGATGGCCACCCGGGTCGCCGAGCAGCTGCTCAACCCGATCGTCGGCAAGAGCTTCGTGGCCTACGCGACCAAGCCGCACCTGCCGCTGGCCCGCGCCGCCGCGGCCCCCGCGCCGGCCGCCGACTCCGCCGAGGCCGAGGCCGAGGCGTGAGTCTTCCCGAGCGGACCGAACACCTCGTCCTGCCCGGAGTACTCACCGCCGAGCAGGCCGCGGAGACCGTCGCCGCCGTGCTCGCCGTGCAGTGCGACAACGGCGCGATCCCGTGGTTCCGGGGCCACCACCTCGACCCGTGGGACCACACCGAGGCCGCCATGGCCCTGGACGCGGCCGGCGAGCACACCGCCGCGGAACGCGCGTACGAGTGGCTGGCCCGCAGTCAGAACGAGGACGGCTCCTGGTACGCGGCCTACCACGACGGTGACCCGGAACAGCCCACCGACCGCAGCCTGGAGACCAACTTCTGCGCCTACGTGGCCGTTGGTGTCTGGCACCACTACCTCGCCACCGGCGACGACGCGTTCGTCGACCGGATGTGGCCGACGGTCTACGCCGCCGTCGAGTTCGTCCTGCGGCTCCAGCAGCCCGGCGGCCAGATCGGCTGGAAGCAGGAGCCCGACGGAACCCGGGTGGCGGACGCGCTGCTGACCGGCTCCTCCTCCATCCACCAGGCCCTGCGCTGCGCGCTCGCACTTGCCGAGAGCCGGGAAGAGCCGCAGCCCGACTGGGAGTTGGCGACCGGGGCGCTGGGGCACGCGATCCGCAGCCACCCCGAGCGCTTCCTCGACAAGAGCCGCTACTCGATGGACTGGTACTACCCGGTCCTCGGCGGCGCGATCGGCGGACCGGCCGCCCAGCAGCGGATCGACGAGGGCTGGGAACGCTTCGTCGTCCCGGACCTCGGGGTCCGCTGTGTGCTGCCCAACCCCTGGGTGACCGGCGGTGAGAGCTGCGAACTGGCCCTGGCCCTCTGGGTGATGGGCGAGTCCGACCGGGCCCTGGAGATCCTCCAGTCCATCCAGCACCTGCGGGCCGAGGGCGGGATGTACTGGACGGGGTACGTCTTCGAGGGCAACCGGGCGTTCTGGCCCGAGGAGCACACGGCGTGGACCGCCGGATCGCTCCTGCTGGCAGTGGCCGCGCTCGGAGGGGACGAGGCGACCACTGCTGTCTTCGGCGGAGAACGGCTGCCGAAGGGGCTTGAGCCGGACTGCTGCGGCTGAGCGCCCGCCGGCCTTCCGGCCTGCTCAGCGCCGGATACGGCCTGCCACCGCGTGACCGATGAAGAGGTACACGACGGCTGCCAGGCCGTATCCGCAGACGACCCGGGCCCATGCCGCGTCGAAGGTGAACATGTCGTACGACCAGCCTGCGAGCCACCGGGCACTGTCCCGCACGAACTCGACCAGGTCGTTGCCCCGGTTGGCGTCGAGCAGGTACATCAGGATCCACAGGCCGATGATGAAAGCCATGATGTCGGCCACCAGGGCTATGACACGTGCTGCGGTACTGCTTCCGTTGCCTCGTCTGTAAGACATGGACTCCGGGTTGCCGTTTTCGGCCCGGTGAAACACGGACGGCGGTGCCGGGGTGGCGGGGCGGGACCGCCGGAGCCAGCCTGGCGGGGGAGCGCCGGGCCCCGGCGCCTCCCGTGATGTCCCCGGTCAGGGAGGCCCGCCGTGCCCCGTTCCGTACCGCTGCGCCGACTCCTCGTGGCGCTGCTGCTGTCCTGCTCGGTGCTGGTGAGCGCCACCGCGTGCGGGAGCGACGACGACAACGGCGGCGGCGCGAGCGGTTCGGCCTCGCCCACCGTCACGTCCTCGGCCCAGGCGCAGAAGTTCGCCAAGACGCGGTTCGTCGCCAACGCGGGGCTCGCGGCGGGTGCGACGTACCAGTGGATCGTCAAGCCCTACCGCGCCGGGAAGTTCAAGAAGGGCACGGACGGACGGACCTTCGCACTGGTCAAGGCCGGGCTCGCGGGCGGATTCGCCTACAACCGGCTCCGGGCGGCCTCCGACAACGCCAAGGGTGATCCGCTGCTGGCGAAGGCGGTCGCCCCGCTGACCGCGGGCATCGAGTCCCTCAAGGGCATGGCCACCAAGCTCCGCAAGGGCGAGACGGGCGACGGGGAGATCGGCACGTTCGAGAGCGTCATCAACAGCGTCAAGGACGCCGGGAAGAGCGCGGGCGCCGAGGTGAAGGACAAGGTGCCGTCCGCCTCGCAGCTCAGCGGATAACCCCATGTGGGGCGGGTCGTGACCGCACTACAGTACGGGCATGACCCACCTCGCGCATGAGCGCTACTGCCACGAAATCGTCCTGCTGACCGAGACGTTGAGAAAGGCGATCAGTGGCGCGGACCTCGGCGTGACGGTTCCCACCTGTCCGGAGTGGACCCTGCGCGACCTCGCCGTCCACGTCGGCGGCGCCCACCGCTGGGTCACCGAGATCATCCGCACCCGGGCCACCGATGAGGTTCCGGAGGGCCAGGTGCCGTCGGCTACCCCCGACGGCGACGACCCCGCCGTGCTCGACGCCTGGCTGGCGGACGGGGCGGCCGGCGCCGCCGAGGCGCTGCGGGAAGCGGGCCCGGACACGGAGCTCTGGTCCTGGTACCGGGACCGGAACGCGGGCTTCTGGGCGCGGCGCATGGCGATAGAGACAGTCGTCCACCTGGCGGACGCGGCCCTGGCCGCGGAGGTGCCGTACACGATGGCGCCCGAGCTGGCCGCCGACACGATCGACGAGTGGCTGGAGATCGTCTCCTTCTCCCAGGCCGAGGGCGATCCGGAGGCCGCGGAGCTGCGCGGCGGCGGCCGCTCCCTCCACCTGCACGCCACGGACGTACCGGACGCCGAGTGGCTGATCGAGTTCGGCGAGGACGGCTTCACCTGGCGCCGCGCACACGGAAAGGCAACCGTGGCGCTGCGGGGCCCGCTCACCGACCTGATGCTGGTCTTCAACCGCCGCCTGGCCCCGGACAGCGACCGCGTCGAGGTGCTGGGTGACGCGGAACTGCTGGACTTCTGGCTGGCCCGGTCCTCCTTCGGCTGACCGGCACGGCGGGACGCGGCCGGTGTGCGGGCCGGGCGGGACTGGGCCAAGCTGGACGGGCAGCCGTCCCGCCCCGACCAGCCCCGCCCGTCCCGGCCGACCAGCCCCGTCCCGTCCCGCCCCGTCCCGTCCCGCCAGGAGGTGTCCATGGACCCGGTCCTGGCCCTGGAGCGGATCGCCTTCCTGCTGGAGCGGGGCAAGGCCGACACCTACCGCGTCCAGGCCTTCCGCACCGCCGCCCGCACGGTGGCGGCGATGGGCGAGGGCGAGGCCGTGGAACGGGTCACGAACGGCTCCCTGGAACGGGTCAGGGGCATCGGCCCCCGCACCGCCCAGGTGATCCGCGAGGCGGTCGCCGGACGGACGCCCGCCTACCTTGAGCGCCTGGAGACCGAGGCCGAGGAGAGCGGCCCGCTCACCGAGGGCGGTGAACGCCTGCTCGCTCTGCTGCGCGGCGACTGCCATCTGCACTCCGACTGGTCGGACGGCGGCAGCACCATCGAGGAGATGGGCCGTACGGCGGCGGAGCTCGGCCACGACTGGGCGGTGCTCACCGACCACTCGCCCCGGCTGACGGTCGCCAACGGGCTCTCGCCCGAGCGGCTGCGGCAGCAGCTCGACACGGTGGCCGAACTCAACGAGCGCTGGGCGCCGTTCCGGCTGCTGACCGGCATCGAGTGCGACATCCACCTCGACGGCTCCCTCGACCAGGAGGACGAACTGCTGGAACGGCTGGACCTCGTCGTGGTGTCCGTCCACTCCAGACTGCGGATGGACCCCGCGCCGATGACCCGCCGGCTCCTCGCCGCCGTCCGCCACCCCCGGGCGAACATCCTCGGCCACTGCACGGGGCGCCTGCTCACCGGCAGGGGCCGCCCCGAATCCCGCTTCGACGCGGCCGAGGTCTTCGCCGCCTGCGCCGAGGCGGGCACGGCGGTGGAGATCAACAGCAGACCCGAGCGCCTGGACCCGCCCCGCCGCCTACTGCGCCGCGCCGTGGCGGCGGGCACCCTGTTCGCCGTCGACACGGACGCCCACGCCCCCGGCCAACTGGACTGGCAGGCCTACGGCTGCGCCCGCGCCGAGGAGTGCGGTGTCCCGGCGGAACGCGTCGTCACGACGTGGACGGCGGACGAACTGCTCGGCTGGACACGGGAGGGGCGGCTGCCGGACGGTGCGCGGACGGGGTCCTGAGCCCGGCCGGCAGCATCACGCGACGCGGGACATGCCGGAGGAGGCGGGGCGACGGAGTCGCGGCGCGGGACATGCCGGAGGAGGCGGGGCGACGGAGTCGCGGCGCGGGGACAGCCCCTAGCTGTTGCGCTGGACCTGCGAGATGATGCGCTGGGCGTCCACGCCGAACATGGCCGACTCGCGTAGCAGAGCCCATGTGCGCTGGTAGACGGCGATGCTGTCGGCGTCGTCCATCCAGAGTTCCGCGTGCCAGTCCTCGACGACGACCAGCCTGTCGTCATAGATCCAGAACCCGTTCGCGGGTTGGATCTTCAGCGGGGCGGCGAACGGTACGATCCCCAGCTCCACCGTATCGAGACCGGTGAGGCCGGACAGCCGGTCGAGTTGGGCTGCCAGCACCGCAGTGGTGCATACGAGGGCTCGCAACGCCCCTTCCCACATGATGATCCGGTGCCGCTTCCTGCGGTCGTACAGCGCTTCCTGGCGTCGCACCCGGGCCCGTACGGCCTCTTCGGTGTCCTTGGGGGAGCGCATCAACTGGGCATGACGGGTGAACACGGCGCGGGCGTAGTCCGGAGTCTGCACCATCCCGGGAATGAGGGCGTTCTCCCAGACGTACAGGGTGGTGGTCCGGGCGTGCTCGGCGGTGATCGCGTCCTGGACGGGGCGGTGCCCTGAGGCCAGTTGGCGGCGCCAGGACCTGACGTGGGATTCAAGGCCTCTGAGACGTGAGTGGAGTTCGGCCACGGCGTCGGGCCTGCCGGTGGCTGCCGCCCATGCCGAGAGGTCGGCGGCGGTCGCGGTTTGCCGCCCATTCTCCAGTTTGTAGATCTTGGAGTGCGGCCAGCCGAGCCGTTCGCCCAGTTGCGGACCGGTGAGCCGGCCCTCGGGGCCCGAGATCCGGAGCTCCCGGAGCCGTGCGCCGAGGGCGTCTCGCGCCGTTTGGAAGTCTGTGCTCACCGGTCACACGCTAACTGTCAGAGATTCGAGGCGAAGACGTCGTACCGGATCGCGTGATGCCATGCCGCGTCCCGAGCCTGGGCGTAGCGGTTCACTTCAGCCGGCTCGGTGATCAGCTCAACATCGACGAGGTCATCGTCCTCATCGAAGTTGAGGAGTGCCACGAGGCGTGAGTCGAAGATCCAGAAGTCCTCTGCGGGAAGCCTCAGCCGGTCGGCGTCGGCCCGCCCCAGGTTCCGGATGTCCTCTCCAGCGGAGCAGTTACGCCTCGCGTTGTCGAGGAGGTACAACTGCCCCGGCGTCGGCGGGCTGTCGACGGTCCGGACTCGCTCGAACCGCTTTCCCTGTCCGGTTTGCGCTCGGACGTTCCGGCACCAGTCGTCGTCGTAGTCCCACTGGGCAGGCAGACCGGCGGCGAACTGCGCGTATGTATCGGTGACTTCATCGGACGCGAACCGACGCCGCGATTCCAGCCGCCAAGCCGTGTGCTCGAACGTCTCGAACAGCCTCCCGAACGCCTCCAGGTCGATGATGCGCGGGGTGCGGGTCTTGGGAGCGAAGTCGACCAGTAGTTCTCGGGGCACCACGATCGGGACTTCTCCGGTGAACCGTCCCGGGTCAGGTGGAGGCTCGATTCCGTGAAAGGATTGAGTCATGGCACGACCCTCCCGTTACCCCCTTGAGCTGCGCCGCCGTGC
>NZ_JBVHOQ010000038.1:0-85516 GCF_055568375.1 Streptomyces sp. NPDC026062 | reverse complement strand
GCACCCACCCCAATACGACAACGGCGGTCCTCAAGACCACAACCGGGTCTTGAGGACCGCCGTCACGCACAGGCCCGAATTAACCAACAGCGTCCATACGGTCGCGGCCGGGCCCCGCCGCCGCGGTGCCTTTACGTGGCGCCGGGCGCCGACCGCAGGGGCCGGGCGCCGGGGGCGGGACGGCTTCAGTCGTCCGGGTTCCGCTCCGAAACGCGGACCGAGAGTCCGTAGTCGAGCTCGGATCCGTCGATCAGCAGCGCCTCGACGGTCTGGGTCGCGGGGTCGATGTCCGCCACCATGCCCTCGCCGGCGTAGCGGGGGTACCCCGATTCGCCGGTCTCGCCCGTGGCGACCACGACCGCCGAGCGGATGGCGGCGCCGGGCCGGACGCTCCCGACGGCACGGCTGCCGGAACGCTCGGCGCCCGAGTCGCCGGCGCCCGTGCCCTCGGCATGCGAATCCTTGGGGCCCGTGCCCTCGGCGTCCGTCGGCTCGGCGGCCCGGTGCGCGGCCTCGGAGGCCTCCAAGTCCTCCGTGTGCGGATCCTCCGCACCGGCATCGCTCGACCCGGCGTCGCCGGACGCGGAGCCACGGGCCCCGGAGCCACTGGAACCGGGATCGCCCGGCCCCGGTTCCCCGGCGCCGGAATCGTTCGTGCCTGCTCCGTTGCCCGCCGTACCCCTGCCGTCGGCGAACGCGGGGACCAGCAGGATCTCGTAACTCTTCGGATGGCTCATGGTCATGACGCTAGGCAAGGGGCGTCCGACGCGCATGTCGCCGCGCTGGCGGCCGGTTCAGCTCGATTCGCGGTGAATGGTCCTCGCCCGCAGCAGGTCGTGCCGTTCCGGTTCCGTCCCGGGGTGCCGCACCAGCCGGTCGACGAGGTCGGCCAGCGGCTGAACCGTGGCCATTTCCATCCGTACGCTGCTGAGCCTCGGCCGCAACAGCCTTCCCAGCATGGAGTCGTCCGCGCCGACCACGGCGGTCTCCGCGGGCACCCCGATTCCGGCGTCCTGAAGGGCCCGCATCAGCAGCATCGCGTAGCTGTCGTCGTACGCGAAGACGGCGTCCAGACCGAGCGAGCGCCAGCGGGTGGCCAGGCCGGCAGCCGATTCCTCCGTGTACCGCAGCGGAAGCTCCTCGATCCGGGCGCTGCCGGCTGCGGCGGCCTGACGGGCGCCGGTCAGCCGGGGCCCCGAGAACAGGGCGAGACCGGGCTCCTCGGGCATCACCACGCCGATCCGGCGCCGGCCACGCTCCATCAGGTGCCGGACGGCACTGCCTCCCACCTCCCGCTGATCCGTGATCAGCGCATGGGCGCCCGGCACCGGTTGTGACCCCAGAGTGATGACCGCCTTCGCGCCGGAGCGCCGGAGCACGGCGATGTTCCGCGGGGCAAGGGGAACCGACCCGGGCGCGATGACGGCGACCGGCCGCAGTTCGGCCCAGGCGCGGACGGCGTCGTCCGGGTCCAGGCCGATCGAGCCGTACTGGACGACGGTGTAGTCGAGGCGGCGCAGGCCTGATTCCAGCCCGTGCAGGAAGCTGCGATGCAGCTGCTCGGAGGGGAGGTTCGCGGTCGGCAGGAGTACCACGCGTGAGTGTCCGGCGCGCAGACTGCGGGCGGCCGCATGCGGTACGTAGCCGAGTTCGGTGGCGGCCTCCCGCACTCGGCGGCGGGTCGGATCGCTGATCCGTACGGTCGTGTTGTTGTTGAGTACGTACGACACGGTGGCCCGGGAGACGCCGGCGAGCCGCGCCACGTCGGCGCTGGTCGGAACGGGGCCTTCGGCGGGCTGCTCGGTTAACTGGTCCATGGCGTCGGGCAGTCTTCCAGACCGGTCCGGCACGGGGACGCGCCGGGGGCCGGAGCGGATGTGAACCCCGGGTCGAGGGTCGTGTCCCGCCAGGTACGGGCATGACGTGCTCGCGGTCCCCCGCCCGTTCGGCGGACCCGCTCCACGCGGGGAACCGTGCAGGTCCTACGGTGTTGCGATGACAATCCAGCACCGCAGCGACAGCAATGACGGCACCGCCGCCCTCCCCGGCCAGGCCGGCCCGACCGCAACTTCCCAGGCCGACCCGCGCGATGTGGGCCCCGTCCGCACCTCGTACGCCCCCGACCGGGACGGCGACCCCGATCCGGGCGAAATCGTCTGGACCTGGGTGCCGTTCGAGGAGAACGACGGGCGCGGCAAGGACCGTCCGGTTCTCGTGGTCGCCCGTGAAGGGGCAGGCACCCTGCTTGCCGTACAGCTGTCCAGCAAGCAACACGACCAGGACCGGGAGTGGGTGGCGCTGGGAGCGGGCCCCTGGGACAGTTCCGGCCGCCCGTCCTGGGTCGATCTGGACCGGGTGCTGAGGGTGCACGAGGACGGCATGCGGCGTGAGGCGTGCGCACTGGACCGGGACAGGTTCGACCTGGTCGTCGGGCGGCTGCGGGAGCTCTACAACTGGCGGTGACGGCCGTCGGTGCCCGTCACGGCGGCCCTCGGCCCATGTGCCGCGGCGGGCCCGCCGACCCGAACGGTCCAGACCCGCGGGACCGTCCGGCGTCGAAGCCTATGGCTCAACCTCAGCGTGAGAGTTGACCCTCATCGGCGAACGTACGGTCGAAGGCGGCCCTGACCGGCGAGTCGTCGTTGCGGACCAGAATCCCGAAGACGATCTGCTCGAAGTGGCCCGCGAAGCGGCCACCGTCCGTGAGCAGGCCGCGGAAGGCGCCCGCCACCTCGGCGGGGTCGTTGCGGAACACACCGCATCCCCAGGCGCCCAGCACCAGCCTCCGGTAGCCGCGCACCGCCGCGACCTCCAGCACCCGTTCGGCGCGCGAGGCGAGGGCGGCGGGGATGCGGTGCGCGGACTCCGGGGCCCGGCTTCGGATCACCCCGGCGTTGGGGGCGGGCGAGGTGAGGAAGCCCACCGTGTACGGGGTGTCCAGCAGCCGGCCCCGGTCGTCCCGGAAGACGGGTACGCCCGGTGAGTGGATGACCCGGTCGGTGTAGAAGGCGCTGCGCTCCGCCCGATGGCGGGCGTAGTACTCGGGGGCCCGCAGCAGCGTGGCGTAGAGGGCGGAACCCCGGCACAGGGCCTCCTCCTGCGCCTGCGCCCCGTTGAGATAACCCCCGCCGGGGTTGCGGGCGGAGGCGTAGTTCAGCACGGCGACCTTGCCCGGTCCCTCGCCCGTCAGCCGGGCGGCCGCCCGGAGGCTGCTCTCGCCGGTGACTTCGACGCGCGGTGTCCGGTTCCCGTCCAGTGCCGCCACATGCACCGGCTCGGGGCCGTACAGCCTGGTTCCCGACAGTGCCGCGGCCAGCGCGCGCTCGATGCTGACCTCGCGGCCCCGCGGTGTGCGGTAGTGCCCCGCCTCGACGATGGTTTCGGTCTCTCGCGCGATGCCGCGCAGCCGGGCGCTCACCGGCCCTCCCCCTTATGGTGCATACGGGGCATCCTCATCGCCCGCACGGCGGGGACGCAAGTGATTTTCCGTCGCACAAGGGCACTCTTGTGCGATCTCCCGACAGGGGTTTGGGTAGAACGGACGCACCGGAACAGGAGGCCCGGCATGTCATCCGACACACCTGGCGAACACGGTCCGCCCGAACAGGCCACGCCCATCGGCGAGGGCGAGGCGGAGGACTTACTGCACGGTATCTGCTTCAAGACAGGACCGCCCAGCATCGTGGGAGTCGAGCTCGAATGGCTCCTGCACCATCGCGATCTGCCCCACGTTCCTGTCCCGCACCACCGTCTCGACGCGGCCGCCACGGCCGTGCGGGCGCTGCCGCTGAACGCGGCGCTCACCTTCGAACCCGGCGGCCAGCTGGAGCTCAGCTCGCGCCCCGCCGCATCGCTCATGGCGTGCATCAACGAAACAGCCGCCGATCTCGTCGCCGTACGTGACACCCTCGCCCGGCTGGACCTCTCCCCGGCCGGGTACGGCGTCGATCCCTGGCATCCGCCGCACCGGCTGCTGCGCCGGCCCCGCTACGACGCCATGGAGTTCGCGCTCGACCGGTCGGGCCCGGCGGGCCGGGCCATGATGTGCACGACCGCGTCCGTCCAGGTCTGCCTGGACGCCGGGGAGGAGGAGCCGGGACCGCTCGGTTACGGGCGGCGCTGGCAGCTGGCCCATCTGCTGGGCGCGGTGCTGGTGGCGGCGTTCGCCAACTCGCCGTTCCGGCTGGGCCGGCCGACGCCATGGCGGTCGGCGCGTCAGTCGCTGTGGGCCGACCTCGATCCGCTGCGCACGCTGGCCCCGGCCGGGCAGCTGCCGCCCCGGGACGCCTGGGCCGCCCACGTCCTCGACACACCCGTCATGTGCATCCGGGGCGACGAGGAACCCTGGGCCGTGCCCGAGGGGCTGACCTTCCGTGACTGGATCCGCCGGGGGGAGCCCCGGCGCCCGGACAGGACCGACCTCGACTACCACATCACCACGCTGTTCCCGCCGGTACGCCCGCGCGGACATCTGGAGCTGCGCATGATCGACGCGCAGCCCGGTGACGACGGCTGGATCGTGCCGCTCGCCGTCACCGCTGCCCTGTTCGACGATCCGGAGGCCGCCGAGACCGTGTACCGCACCGTCAAACCCCTGGCCGAGACCGCGGGGCCGCTGGCCGCGCCGCGCAATCCGCTCTGGACCGGGGCCGCCCGCGACGGGCTGACCGATCCGGAGCTGCGGGCTGCCGCGTCCGCCTGCTTCGACCTCGCCCTGGAGGCACTGCCCCGCAGGGGCGCGTCGAGGGCCGTCCAGGACGCGGTGGCCGGCTTCCGGGACCGCTATGTGGCCCGGGGCCGCTGTCCGGCCGACGACCTGCGGGGACTGCTGACGACCGGCCGGCACCACGGTCCGGCTCACCCGAAGGGGACCCTCTCATGACCGACTCCGCCGCGCCTTCGCCGTACGGGCCGCAGAGCCCGGACGTCCCGGACCCCGAGGCGCTCCGGGAGCGCGCGCTTGCCGCGCTGCTCACCGCCAGGGAGCGCACCACGCTCCTCACCGACAGTGTCGACGACCGTGAACTCACCGCTCAGCACTCGCCGTTGATGTCGCCGCTGGTCTGGGACCTCGCGCACATCGGCAACCAGGAGGAACTGTGGCTGCTGCGCGGCATCGCCGGCCGCGAGGCCATGCGTCCGGAGATCGACGGCCTCTACGACGCCTTCGAGCACCCCCGGGCCACTCGCCCGTCGCTGCCGCTGCTGGCGCCCGCCGAGGCCCGCGCGTACGCGTCGGAGGTACGGGGCCGGGCTCTGGACGTACTGGAGTCCACGCCGTTGGGCGGCCGCCCGCTGGTGCGGTCCGGATTCGCCTTCGGAATGATCGCCCAGCACGAACAACAGCATGACGAAACGATGCTGATCACTCATCAGCTTCGTTCGGGTCCCGCCGCCCTCAGCGCTCCTGAGCCGCCCGGGCCTGCCGACGCGGCCGCCCTTCCGGCTGAAGTCCTGGTCCCTGGCGGTCCGTTCATCATGGGTACGTCGACCGAGCCATGGGCGCTCGACAACGAGCGCCCCGCGCACCCGCGTGAGGTCTCCGGCTTCTTCATCGACACCGCACCGGTGACCTGCGGGGCCTATCTGGCGTTCATCGAGGACGGCGGCTACACGGAACGGCGCTGGTGGGCGCCGGCGGGATGGGCGATGGTGCGTGAACACGATCTGGCGGCGCCCCTGTTCTGGCACCGGGACGCCGGGCAGTGGCTGCGCCGCCGCTTCGGGGTGACCGAGCCGGTCCCGGCCGACGAGCCGGTGCTGCACGTCAGCTGGTACGAGGCGGAGGCGTACGCCCGCTGGGCCGGGCGCAGGCTCCCCACCGAGGCCGAGTGGGAGAAGGCGGCCCGCCACGATCCGGCCTCCGGGCGCTCCCGGCGCTTTCCGTGGGGCGACGCCGACCCGACTCCGGAGCGCGCCAACCTCGGGCAGCGCCATCTGCGTCCGGCACCGGCGGGAGCATACGCGGCCGGGCGTTCACCGTCCGGCGCCGGGCAGCTGATCGGCGACGTGTGGGAGTGGACGTCGAGCGACTTCCTGCCCTATCCGGGATTCGCCCCGTTCCCGTACCGCGAGTACTCGGAGGTCTTCTTCGGCCCGGAGCACAAGGTGCTGCGCGGCGGCTCGTTCGCCGTGGACGCGGTGGCCTGCCGGGGGACCTTCCGCAACTGGGACCTTCCGGTTCGGCGCCAGATCTTCTCCGGCTTCCGCACCGCCCGGAATGCCTGATGTGCCGTCATATCGCTTATGTGGGGCCGCCGGTACCGCTGAGTGTGATCCTGACGCAGCCGGAGCACTCACTGGTCCGGCAGTCCTGGGAGCCGCGTCGGCAGCGCCACGGGACCGTCAACGCGGACGGTTTCGGAGTCGGCTGGTACGCGGACGGGGATCCGGTGCCGGGACGGTACCGCCGCCAGGGCCCCGTCTGGGGCGACCAGACCTTCGCCGATCTCGCCAGAGTGGTGCGCAGCCACGCCGTGCTCGCCGCGGTCCGGGATGCCACCGAGGCGGATCCCGACGGTGAGGCGGCGGCCGCGCCCTTCAGCGAGGACGGTGTGCTCTTCAGCCACAACGGCGCGGTGAGGGGCTGGCCCGGATCATTGGCACCACTGGCGGCTGCCCTGCCTCCGGCCGATCTGCTGAGGCTCACCGCCCGCTGCGACTCCGCGCTGGTGTGGGCCCTGATCCAGCACCGGCTGACGACGGGCGCCGCACTCCCGCAGGCCGTCTCCGACACGGTGCGGGAGGTCGCCGAGGCCGCGCCGGGCTCCCGGCTCAACCTGCTCCTCACCGACGGCCGCACCATTGTGGCGACGGCCTGGGGAGACAGCCTGTCGTATCTGGCCGAGCCCGGCCGCCACACGGTCGTCGCCTCGGAGCCGTACGACGACGATCCGCGCTGGCGCGAGGTCCCCGACCGCACACTGCTGACGGCCACCCGCTCCGATGTCCTGCTCACCCCGCTCAAGGAGCCCACCGAGTGAGTCCCTTTCTGCTGACCCGAACCCTGCCGGCGGACGCGACGGACGCGGCGCTGCGCGCCGATGTGCTGCACGGTCTGACCGGGCACCCCAAGACGCTGCCGCCCAAGTGGTTCTACGACGCCCGCGGCAGTGAACTGTTCGAGGAAATCACCCGACTGCCCGAGTACTACCCGACACGGGCGGAACGGGAGATCCTGATCGACCGGGCGGCGGAGATCGCCACCGCCTCCGGTGCCCGGACGCTCGTGGAGCTGGGCTCGGGGTCGTCCGAGAAGACCCGGCACCTGCTGGACGCCCTGCCGGAACTGCACAGTTACGTGCCGGTCGACGTGAGCGAGAGCGCGCTGCGGGGCGCGGCGCAGGCGCTGCTGGAGGAGCGGCCTGAGCTTTCCGTGCACGCGCTGATCGCCGACTTCACCGCGGAACTGTCGCTGCCCGCCACTCCGGGCCCCCGGCTGGTCGCCTTCCTCGGCGGCACGATCGGCAATCTGCTCCCCGCCGAGCGGGCCGCGTTCCTGTCGTCGGTGCGGTCGCTGCTCTCCCCCGGTGACACGCTGCTGCTCGGCACGGACCTGGTGAAGGACCAGGAGGTGCTGGTCGCGGCCTACGACGACGCGGCCGGGGTGACGGCCGCGTTCAACCGGAACGTCCTGTCGGTCGTCGACCGCGCGCTGGGCGCGGACTTCGCGCCGGACGACTTCGAGCACGTGGCCCGGTGGGACCCCCGGCACGAGTGGATCGAGATGCGGCTGCGGGCCCGCCGGGAGCTCACCGTCAAGATTCCCGAACTGGGTCTGCTGGTGTCGTTCGAGGCAGGTGAGGAGGTGCGGACCGAGGTTTCGGCCAAGTTCCGCAGGGACGGTGTACGCGAGGAACTCGCCGCTGCCGGAATGCGGCTGATTCAGTGGTGGACCGACTCGGCGGGCAGATTCGCCCTGTCGCTGGCCACCGTGGACTGAGCCAGTGCGGCCAGTGCGCGGCGGTCGGGGACACTGCCCGCGGGGATCGGCGCCATGACGTGGATCTCGGCGGTCAGCCCGGCCGCCCGCACGACCCGCCACAGCGAGGCGGTCAGCGGATCGTCGCCGACGAACGCGGCGGCTCCCGCGGCGCCCCGGCACCCCTCGGGAGCGTCGAGGTAGCGGATGCGGACGGGCTGGACCTCGGCCCCGGCGTCGATCGCCGCCTGGAAGGCGGCGGGCCGGAACCGGCCGCCCGTCCCACGGCCGCACCATGTGCTTCCTTCCGGGAAGACCACGGCCCGCGCCCCGCCCCGCAGCACCGAGGCGAGGGCGTGCACGGTCGCGGGCAGTGCGCGCAGCCGTTCGCGATCGACGAAGAGGGTGCCGCCGAGCGCCGCGAGTGGCCCGAGCAGCGGCCAGTTCCTGACGTCGCTCTTGGCGAGCATCCGCCCGGGGCACACGGCCGCGACCAGGGGGATGTCGAGCCAGGAGATGTGGTTGGCGACGACAAGGACCCCCGCCCCGGCCCGGCGGATGTCCGGCTGCCTGCCGATGACGCGCACGCGTACCCCGAAGGCGCGGACCACCCCGCGCGACCACGCCCGGATCAGCCGGTCCCGGCAGGCCCGGCCCAGGAGCAGGGCGGGCGGGACGCACAGCACGCCGGTGAGGGTGAGTGCGCACCCGGCGAGCAGCAGGGCCCCCGCCGGGACACAGTGGCGGACGGTCCCCTCGTGGACGGCGCAGCCGGGCGGGGTGCAGGGTGAGGCGGGCAGCCAGGCGCTCACTGCTGCGGGGCGAGCGAGAGGAAGTGGCGCAGGTAGCGCGGGTCGGTGCCGCGCAGCGACAGCAGTACGTACAGGTCGGCGACGTTGAATTCGGGGTCGTGCGCGGGTGCCCCGCAGACCCGTGCGCCGAGCCGCAGATAGCCGCGCAGCAGGGCGGGGAGCGAGGAGAGCCCTCGGGGACCGTCCGGGAGGCCGGCCGGGGGCTGCCAGAGGCGGTGCGGCGAGACCCGGAACTCCTCGGGTGCCAGGTGCTTCGTCCGTACGGTCTCCCAGGCGCGGGTGGCCGCCGCCCCGCCGTCGGAGAGGGGTATCGAGCAGCAGCCGGCCAGCCAGTTGTGCCCGCTGCGCTCCAGGTAGCGGGCCAGACCGGCCCAGATGAGTGCGATGACGGCGCCGTCGCGGTGGGCCGGGTGGACGCAGGAGCGGCCGACCTCGACGAGGTCGTCCCGGACGGGCGCGAGCCGGGCGAGGTCGAACTCGCTCTCGGCGTAGAGGCGTCCGGCGGCACGGGCCCGCTCGGGCGGCAGCAGCCGGTAGGTGGCGACGACCTCTCCGGTGGCCGTCTCCCGGACCAGGAGATGGTCGCAGTACGCGTCGAAGGCGTCGCTGTCCAGGCCGGGTTCGGGACCGTCCGGCAGGGCGCCGAACTCGGCCGCGAAGACCTGGTGGCGCAGCCGCTGGGCGGCGCGTATCCCGGCCTGGTCCACGGCGAGGGAGACCTGGTAGCGCGGCGGTCCGGCGGGGGCCGCCCGCTCGGGGCGGCGCACCGGAACGGACGGTGCGGCAGCGGGCGGGGTGGTTGCGGGCGGGACGGTTGCGGGCGGGGTGGGGGAAGCGGTGGGCAGCACAGGCATGACGGACTCCGGGGACGGGTCGGCAGGGGCGGCTGCCGGGCCTCCGCACCGATGCGGGGGCCCGGCCCCTCCTACTTCTTCCGTGACCGGCTTGATTCGACGTGACCGCCATGGAGAGGCGGGATGTGCGACGGCTGAATCCTCGCGGCGCAGGGGGGCGGTCCCGCCGAAGCCACCGCGGTGCGGGGCGGGGGGCAAGAGACAGGGCGCGGCAGGCGGGACTCGGGACCGTTCAGCGGACGCCGGGCAGGTCAGCTGCCCGCGAGCAGCTCGGTGATCTTCTCGGACGCGGTCTTCGCCTCGGTCGCCGGGTCTCCGCCCTGGAGGACCGCCGTCATGTACGGCTTGATCGGGTTGGCCGCCTCGACGGCCGCCCACTGCGGCGAGTTGGGGGTCGCATGGCCCCGTGCGGCGCCTGCGGCCATCGCCGCGGTGCTCTCCTCGCCCTCGATGACATGCGCCAGGGAGTGCTTGTTGGGCACGTAGCTCATGGTCTTGGCCAGCTCCTCCTGCCACTTCGCCCCGGCCAGCGCCTTGATGACCTCGAACCCCGCACTGCGCTGGTTCGCCTTCTCCGGGATGATCAGGTCGGAGCCGCCGGTGAACACGGACCCGGGCGCCTTCGCGGTCTTGCCGGGTATCGGGAAGTAACCCAGCTTTCCCTTGAGTTCGGGATTGGCCTTCTCGATCAGCGTCGCGCTGCTGGGAGTGGAGATGATCTGCGCGACATTCCCCTTCGCGAACACGTCGCTCTGCGGGGGCTTTTCCTCGTCCGCGTCCTTGGGCCCGTCACCAAGCGCCTGGAGCTCGGAGTAGAAATCCATGCCCTTGAGCGCGGCGGAGGTGCCCAGAACACCCTGCCAGTCGCCGCCCTTGTCGCTGGCGAGTTCACCGCCTTCGTCCCAGATGAATCCGGCGAGTACGTACCAGTTCTGGCCCGGCAGATACATGCCCTGATTGCCGTTGTGATTCAGCTTTTCGCTGTCCTCGATCCACTGGGCGCGCGTCTTCGGCGGGCTCTTGATTCCCGCCTGCTCGAACAGGTCCCGGTTGTAGATGACGACGCGGTTGGCCGCGTACCACGGGATTCCGTACTGGACACCACCGATGCTGCCCGGCTCGGCGAGGCCGGGCAGCCAGTCCTCGCTGCCCAGGTCACGCATCGACTCCAGAGTGAGGTCGCGCAGGTTGCCGCTCTGCGCGTACTGGGCGACCTGGGTGTTCCCGACCTCGATGACGTCCGGTGTGTCCTTGCCGTTGAGAGCTTCGAGAACCTTCGGTCCGATTCCGCTCCAGCTCTGAATCTTGAACTCCAGCTCGACCGAGGAGTGCTCGTCCTCGTACGACTTCTTGAAGCGTTCCAGGAAGTCGGCGGTGACGCTGTCCTTCATCAGCCAGACCGTGACCTTCTTGCTGCCCGAACCGCCCGAACCAGGCATCACTCCGCACCCGCCCAGCGCAACGGTGGAAATCAGGGCGATGGCTCCGACAAGCGTGCGGTTCTTCACGAGGGTCACCTTCTGCGAAACGGCAGGACAAGACTGCGGACCCGGTGTGGGGGACTGCGGGCTGCGCTCGCACGGGCGTGGCTGGATTTTGGTATGGACCAATAATTTGGTCAAGGGGCGTTCCGGGTGCGCGCCCCCTTCGCGACCCCTCGCGAACCGAGCCGAGGTGGGGCACCTTGGTAAGGACGAGAGGGGACATACCATGCCGAATCACACGTATCGCGTCACCGAGATCGTAGGAACCTCCCATGACGGCGTCGACGCGGCCATCCGCAACGGCATCGCAAGAGCTTCGGAAACGTTGCACAATCTCGACTGGTTCGAGATCACTCAGGTGCGTGGACAGATCAAAGATGGCCGAATCGAGCACTATCAGGTCGGCCTGAAAGTGGGATTCAGGCTCGACGACAAGGAGTGACGACCTGCTCCGGACCACGGCACCGCGGAGCAGCGGCTCCCGCCTCGGTTCAGGTGCGCCCCTCGCGCTCCTGGGCGTCCTTCAAGGCGGGCGAGGACTGCGCCCAGCGGGCTCGCACCACAGTGAATCCGGCCAGTTCGGCGGCGTCGCAGACCAGCTCGTCGTCGTCCACCAGCATCCGCACCGTGCGCTGCCGCCCCAGCCGCCTCAGGGTCTCCAGCTTGGTCCTGCGGGCCGGCCGGCGGTCGTCGTCGCGCCGCATGTGGAGCCGCCCCTCGGGCAGCCCCTGACGCGCCAGCCAGGCCAGGGTGTCCTCGCGACAGCGCTCCGGCCGGCCGGTGAGGTAGACGACCTCGCACTCCTCGGCACTGCTCACGGCGAGACGTACGCCTTCGGGCAACGGCGGATCGTCGGGCGCGGCGGAGAAGAACCCCGTCCAGTCCCGCCGGGCCCCCTCCAGGAAGTGCTGGCGGTGAGCGGTGTCCGCGAGTGTGCCGTCCAGATCGAATACGGCCAGCGGCCGCGCGTCTTCTCTCATGGGCCCAGCAAACCAATACGGGGAGGTGTCCGGCGATCCGGCGCGGCGTCAGGCGGTCACACCGGCCGTCCGGCCCTCCCCGCCCGTCCGCCGAAGCCATGAATCAAACTGTCTGTCCCGGTCGAACCCCGGCCCCGCCCCGCCCCACGCCCGCCCCGAACCGTACGGAGCCCCGCACCCATGGCCACCCCCCACGATCCGTACGTCCGGGTCCGCGGCGCGAACGAGCACAATCTGCGGGACGTCGGAGTCGACATCCCGCGCGACACCCTCACCGTCTTCACGGGTGTCTCCGGGTCCGGCAAGTCCTCACTCGCCTTCGGGACGATCTACGCCGAGGCCCAACGCCGCTACTTCGAATCCGTCGCCCCCTACGCCAGGCGGCTCATCCACCAGGTGGGTGCACCGAAGGTCGGTGAGATCACCGGACTGCCGCCCGCAGTCTCGCTGGAGCAGCGCCGCTCCGCGCCCGGCGCCCGTTCCTCCGTCGGTACGGTGACCACGCTGTCCAATTCCCTGCGGATGCTGTTCTCCCGGGCCGGCGCGTACCCGGAGGGGGCCGGGCGGCTGGACTCGGACGCGTTCTCGCCGAACACCGCCGCCGGGGCCTGCCCCCGGTGCCACGGTCTCGGCCGGATCCATCACACCACCGAGGATCTCCTGGTCCCCCACCCCGGGCTGTCGATCAGGGCCGGCGCGATCGCCGCCTGGCCCGGGGCATGGCAGGGAAAGAACCTGCGCGACGTGCTGGACGCGCTCGGGTACGACATCGACCGGCCGTGGCGCGAACTGGACCCGGCCGACCGGGAGTGGATCCTCTTCACCGACGAGCAGCCGGTGGTGACCGTCCACCCGGTGCGCGACGCGGGACGGATCCAACGCCCTTACCAGGGTACGTACATGAGCGCGCGACGCTATGTGATGCACACGTTCGCCGACTCCCGGAGCCGTACGCTGCGCGCGAAGGCCGAGCGCTTTCTGACGAGTGCGCCCTGCCCGGTCTGCGGCGGCGCCCGGCTGCGGCCGGAGGCCCTGGCGGTGACTTTCGCGGGCCGGACGATCGCGGAGCTGGCGGGCCTCGCACTCACCGACCTCGCCGAGGTGCTGTCGGCGGCGGGCGGTGACGACACGGCCCGGCTGCTGACAGGGGATCTGCTGGCCCGGATCGAGACCGTCACCGAACTGGGTCTCGGCTATCTCAGCCTGGACCGTACGGCCCCGACACTCTCCTCGGGCGAGCTCCAGCGGCTGCGGCTGGCCACCCAGTTGCGGTCGGGGCTCTTCGGCGTCGTCTATGTCCTGGACGAGCCGTCGGCCGGGCTGCACCCGGCGGACACGGAGTCGCTGCTGGCCGTGCTCGGCCGCCTCAAGGAGGCCGGGAACACCGTCTTCGTCGTCGAGCACCAGATGGACGTCGTGCGGCAGGCGGACTGGCTGGTCGATGTCGGGCCGCTGGCCGGTGAGCACGGGGGCAGGGTGCTGCACAGCGGTCCGCCCGCCGGACTCGCCGACGTCGCGGAGTCGGCGACGCGGCGCTTCCTCTTCGACGAGACACCCTCCCCCGCACGCGAGGTGCGCACGCCCTCGGGGTGGCTGCGGCTGTACGGGGTGGACCGGCACAACGTGCGTGATGTGGACGCCGCTTTCCCCCTCGGGGTGTTCACGGCCGTCACCGGGGTGTCGGGCTCGGGGAAGTCGACGCTGGTGGGTCAGGTGCTGGCGGGTGTGCTGGCCGACCGGCGGACCACGGACGCCTCGGAGCCGCAGGGGGAGCGGCCCGCGCCCGGCTGCGCCTCGGCGGAGGGGCTGGAGGCGGTGGACCGGCTGGTCCAGGTCGATCAGCGGCCCATCGGCCGTACGCCAAGGTCCAACCTGGCCACGTACACCGGGCTCTTCGACGTCGTACGCAAGCTGTTCGCCGCCACCGGGACGGCGCGCGAGCGGGGCTACCAGGCGGGCAGGTTCTCCTTCAATGTGGCGGGCGGGCGGTGCGAGACCTGCCAGGGCGAGGGATTCGTCTCGGTGGAGCTGCTCTTCCTGCCCAGTACGTACGCGCCCTGCCCGGACTGCCACGGCGCGCGGTACAACCCGCAGACGCTCGACGTCACACTGCGGGGGCTGAACATCGCTCAGGTGCTGGATCTGACGGTGGAGTCGGCGGCCGGCTTCTTCGCGGACACTCCGGCCGCCGGGCGCAGCCTGCGGACTCTGCTCGATGTGGGGCTCGGCTATCTGCGGCTCGGACAGCCGGCGACGGAGCTGTCCGGCGGCGAAGCGCAGCGGATCAAGCTGGCGGCGGAACTGCAGCGCGCCCGCCGGGGGCACACCTTGTATCTGCTCGACGAGCCGACGACGGGGCTGCATCCGGCCGATGTCGAGGTGCTGATGCGGCAGTTGCACGGGCTGGTCGACGCGGGCAGCACCGTGGTGGTCGTGGAGCACGACATGGCCGTGGTGGCGGGCGCCGACTGGGTGATCGACCTGGGGCCGGGCGGTGGCGACCGGGGCGGCCGGATCGTGGCGGCGGGACCGCCGGCCTACGTGGCCCACGCCCAGGAGAGCCGGACGGCCCCGTACCTGCGACCGGCTCTTCACTTCGACTGACGGCAACTCCCCGATATGCCTTGCGAGTTGTGCGCTCGGGCAAGCATGGGGAATGAAACAGTAAAGAACGTTGACAGTTAGCTGGTCCAGACCAATCATGGGCATGCCTCACGGTCGTTCCTCACCGTGCGGCACGTGACCCCGGCCGGGAATCACAGGAACGGGCCGCGCCCCACACCGGGCGCGGCAGAGCCGTGCGACCCCCCGTTGTCCCACCCCGCTGGGAGCTGCCCCATGAGACGTCCAAGAAAAGTCGGCGCCGTCCTCGGTGCCTTGGCCACCCTCGTCGCGTCCGCAGGCCTGGTCCTCGGATCCGGCGCCGGCGCACAGGCCGCCGCGACCGCCGCCACTCCCCTGCCCGCGCACGTCTTCGCCCCGTACTTCGAGGCGTGGAACGGCGACAGTCCGGCCGCGCTCTCCCAGGCGTCCGGCGCCAAGTACCTGACCATGGCCTTCATCCAGACGGAGGCCCGAGGCTCCTGCACCCCGTACTGGAACGGTGATTCCGGCACACCCATCGCGCAGTCCGAGTTCGGAGCCGATTTCACCACCATCCGTTCGCGCGGCGGTGATGTGATCCCGTCGTTCGGCGGCTACTCCGCCGACAACGGCGGCACCGAGATCGCCGACAGCTGTACCAGTGTCGACTCCATCGCGGCGGCCTACGAGAAGGTCATCACGACCTACGACGTCTCCCGCCTGGACATGGACATCGAGGACAACTCGCTGGAGAACAGCGCCGGGATCGACCGCCGCAACAAGGCGATCAAGAAGGTCCAGGACTGGGCGGCCGCCAACGGCCGCTCGGTGCAGATCTCCTACACCCTGCCCACCACCACGGGCGGTCTGGCCGACAGCGGGCTCGCGGTGCTGGAGAACGCGGTGTCCAACGGCGCCAAGGTCGATGTCGTGAACCTCATGACCTTCGACTACTACGACGGCGCCTCGCACAACATGGCGCAGGACACCCAGACCGCGATCACCGGGCTCAAGGGCCAACTGGCCGACCTGTACCCGTCGAAGACCGACGCCCAGCTGTGGGGCATGACCGGCATCATCGAGATGCCGGGCATCGACGACTACGGCCCGGCCGAGACGTTCACCACGGCCGACGCCACCCAGGTCTACAACTGGGCCGTCTCCAAGGGCGTCAGCACCCTGTCGTTCTGGGCGCTCCAGCGCGACAACGGCGGCTGCCCCGGCACGGGCGGGAGCGACACCTGCTCCGGCATCGCGCAGGACACCTGGTACTTCAGCCACACGTTCGCCCCGTTCACGAGCGGCGGCACCGGTCCGGTGACGGACGACTATTCGGTGGCCGTCACCCCCGCATCGGCGACGGTCTCTCCGGGCGGTTCCGCCACGGCCACGGTGAAGACGGCGGTCACCTCCGGCAGTGCCAAGACGGTCGCGCTGACGACGAGCGGGGCACCGGCCGGCGTGACGGCGGCGCTCAGCCCGGCGTCGGTCACGGCGGGAGGCACTTCCACGCTGACCGTGTACGTGTCGGCCTCGGTGGCGCCCGGCACGTACACGATCACCGTGACCGGTGCGGCGGGGACGGTCAGCCACACGGCGGCCCTCACCCTGACGGTGCCGGGCCCCGGCGGTGGCACGGGTGCGCTGGTGAACGGGGACTTCGAGACCGGCTCGCTCGGTCCCTGGACCTGTGAGTCCGGCGGCTCGGTCGTCTCCGCCCCGGTCCACGGCGGTACGCACGCCCTCGCGGCGGCGGCCACCGCGTCGCAGACCGGCGAGTGCGCCCAGACGCTCACCCTGTCCCCCAACACCAAGTACACGTTCCAGGGATGGGTGCAGGGCAGCTACGGCTACCTCGGCGTCCGGGGCGGCGCGTCGGCGAGCACCTGGGGTTCGTCGAGCGGCTACGCCAAGCAGTCGGTGGCCTTCACCACCGGCGCGAGCGGCACGGTGACCGTCTATCTGCACGGCTGGTACGGACAGGGCACGGTCTACGGGGACGACCTCTCCGTGACCTCCTGACCTGCCGGGACACGCAGGACTTCCCGGTCCCGGAGGCGGGCGGCCTCCGGGGCCGGGAACCGGTCCGTGTGCTCAGCGGTGGACCTTGCGGGTCGCCCGCAGCCATTCCTTGTTCATGGCGGAGATCGACGGCAGCGGGATCCCCTTCGGGCAGGCCGTGGCGCACTCACCGGTGAGCGTGCAGCCGCCGAAGCCCTCGCTGTCCATCTGCTCCACCATGTCCAGGACCCGGGTCTCACGCTCCGGGGCGCCCTGCGGCAGCACGTTCAGATGGTTGACCTTGGCCGAGGTGAACAGCATCGCCGAGCCGTTGGGGCAGGCCGCGACACAGGCGCCGCAGCCGATGCACTCGGCGTGCTCGAAGGCGAAGTCGGCGTCCGGCTTGGGCACGGGCGTCGCGTGCGCGTCCGGTGCCGTACCGGTCGGTGCGGAGATGTAGCCGCCGGCCTGGATGATCCGGTCGAAGGCGGAACGGTCCACGACCAGGTCCTTGACGACCGGGAAGGCCGAGGCGCGCCAAGGCTCGATGTCGATCGTGTCGCCGTCCTCGAAGGACCGCATGTGGAGCTGGCAGGTGGTGGTGCGCTCCGGTCCGTGGGCGTCGCCGTTGATGACGAGGCTGCACGCGCCGCAGATGCCTTCCCGGCAGTCGTGGTCGAAGGCGACGGGGTCGTCACCGGCGAGGATGAGCTCCTCGTTGAGGGTGTCGAGCATCTCCAGGAACGACATGTCCTGCGAGATGCCGTCCACGTCGTAGGTGGACATGGCGCCGGGGGCGTCGGCGTTCTTCTGGCGCCAGACGCGCAGGGTGAGCTTCATGCGTAGCTCCGCTGAGTGGGGTGGACGTACTCGAAGACGAGGTCTTCCTTGTGCAGGACGGGGGCTTCGCCGGTGGCACTGAACTCCCACGCCGCCGCGTACGAGAACTCCTCGTCCCTGCGGGCGGCTTCGCCGTCCGCGGTCTGCGACTCCTCGCGGAAGTGTCCTCCGCAGGACTCCGCGCGGTGCAGGGCGTCGAGGCACATGAGCTCGGCGAGCTCCAGGTAGTCGACGATGCGATTGGCCTTCTCCAGCGACTGGTTGAACTCCTCGCCGGTACCCGGCACCTTGATGCGGCGCCAGAACTCCTCGCGGATCTCCGGGATCCGGCCGAGCGCCTTGCGCAGCCCCTCCTCGGTGCGGGCCATTCCGCAGTACTCCCACATGAGTTCACCGATCTCGCGGTGGAAGGAGTCGGGGGTGCGGTCGCCGTCGACGGCCAGCAGCAGGTTGAGCCGGTCCTCGGTCTCGGCGACGGCCTCCTCCACTGCGGGGTGGGAGGCGTCGACCTCGTCCTGGTGGGGGTTGCGGGCGAGGTAGTCGTTGATGGTCGACGGCAGGACGAAGTAGCCGTCGGCGAGCCCCTGCATCAGCGCCGAGGCACCGAGACGGTTGGCCCCGTGGTCGGAGAAGTTGGCCTCGCCGATCGCGAACAGGCCCGGGACCGTGGTCTGGAGGTCGTAGTCGACCCAGAGTCCGCCCATCGTGTAGTGGACGGCCGGATAGATGCGCATCGGGGTCTCGTACGGATTCTCCGCGGTGATCTGCGCGTACATGTCGAAGAGGTTGCCGTACTTCTCCTCGACCTTGGCGCGTCCCATCCGCTGGATCGCCTCGGCGAAGTCGAGGTAGACGCCCTGGCCGCCCGGTCCGACACCACGGCCCTCGTCGCAGACGTTCTTCGCGGCGCGGGAGGCGATGTCGCGGGGCACCAGGTTGCCGAAGGCGGGGTAGATCCGCTCCAGGTAGTAGTCGCGCTCGTCCTCGGGGATCTCGTTCGCGGGACGGTCGTCGCCCTTGGCCTTCGGCACCCAGATGCGGCCGTCGTTGCGCAGCGATTCGCTCATCAGCGTCAGCTTCGACTGGTGGTCGCCGGTGCGCGGGATGCAGGTGGGGTGGATCTGGGTGAAGCAGGGGTTGGCGAAGTACGCGCCGCGCCGGTGCGCCCGCCAGATGGCGGTGGCGTTGGAGTTCATGGCGTTGGTCGAGAGGTAGAAGACGTTTCCGTACCCGCCGCTCGCCAGCACCACGGCGTCGGCGAAATACGTCTCGGTCCTTCCGGTGACCAGGTCGCGGGCGACGATGCCACGGGCCTTGCCGTCGACGACGACCAGGTCGAGCATCTCGGTACGGGAGTGCAGCTCGACGTTGCCCGCCGCGATCTGCCGGGACAGTGCCTGGTAGGCGCCGAGCAGCAGTTGCTGGCCCGTCTGGCCGCGGGCGTAGAAGGTGCGGGAGACCTGGACACCGCCGAAGGAGCGGTTGTCGAGGAGGCCGCCGTACTCGCGGGCGAAGGGGACGCCCTGGGCGACACACTGGTCGATGATCTCGACGGAGATCTGCGCGAGCCGGTGGACGTTGGACTCGCGGGCCCGGAAGTCGCCTCCCTTCACGGTGTCGTAGAAGAGGCGGTGGACCGAGTCGCCGTCGTTGCGGTAGTTCTTCGCCGCGTTGATGCCGCCCTGGGCTGCGACCGAGTGGGCCCGGCGTGGCGAGTCCTGGAAGCAGAACTGGACGACGTGGTAGCCCTGTTCGGCGAGTGTGGCGCCGGCCGAGCCGCCGGCCAGGCCGGTGCCGACGACGATGACGGTGTGCTTGCGGCGGTTGGCCGGGTTGACCAGCTTGGCCTCGAAGCGCCGGGTGTCCCAGCGTTCGGCGACAGGGCCGGCGGGTGCCTTGGTGTCGGTGACCGGCGCGCCGGTCCCGTAGTCCGTGTAGTCGTTCATCTCAGCTCACCACTCCGGTCATGACGGCGACGGGTACGGAGACGAAGCCCACCGTCAGCACCAGCGCCAGGGCGTTGGCGATGGTCTTCAGCACGCGGTCGCGGGTCGCGCGGCCGGCGCCGAGGGTCTGTGCCGCGCTCCAGAACCCGTGCTGGACGTGCAGCCCCATGGCGAGCATGGCGACGATGTAGATGACGTTGCCGTACCAGGTGGAGAAGGTGTCGATCACGTTCTGGTACGGGTGCCCGGACTGGAATCCGCCCGAGTGCACGGTGCCGGTCGTCAGGTCCAGGATGTGCCAGACGATGAACAGCGCCATGATGATGCCGCCGTAGCGCATGGTGCGGGTGGCATAGCTCGCGCGCGCCTTCCTGTGGACGTACTTGCTGGGCCGGGCCCTCAGGTCGCGCCGACTGAGCTGGTACGCGGAGACGGCGTGCAGCACCACGGCGGCGACGAGCACGACGCGGACGATCCACAGGGCCCACTCGTGGTGCAGGAACGGCTCGCCCATCACCCGCAGCCAGTGCGCGTAGCCGTTGAACTCGTCGGACCCGAAGAAGATCTTCAGGTTGCCGACCATGTGGACGACCAAGTAGAGGAGCATGATCAGGCCGCTGACAGCCATGATCGTCTTCTTGCCGACGGAGGAGTCCCAGAGCGTGCGCGTCATGGACGGCCGTCGGTCCGTCCGTGTTGCCAATGCCATGGACACGACGCTAGGGCCGAAGGGCCCGATCAGTCCAAGACATGAAGCAGCTCATATCCATAGGCCGTGACTATCGATGGCGTTAGGGTGGGTGTATGCAGTTCCAGCAGCTCATGTATTTCGTGGCGGTCGCCGAGGCCCGGCACTTCACCCGCGCTGCGGAGGAGGTGCATGTCTCGCAGCCCTCGCTCTCCCAGCAGATCAGGGCCCTGGAGAACGAGCTGGGCGCCGAGCTGTTCAGCCGGGCCCGGGGGAACATCGCGCTGACGGACGCGGGCGAGGCACTGCTGCCGCTCGCCCGGCGCATCCTGGCCGACGCCGACACCGCGCGGCACGAGGTGCAGGAGCTGGCCCAGCTGCGCCGGGGCCGGGTCAGGCTGGGCGCGACACCGAGCCTGTGCACGGGTCTGCTGCCCGACGTACTGCGTGCCTTCCACGACCTGCACCCGGGGATCCAGCTGCTGCTGGAGGAGGGCGGTTCGCACGACCTGGTGCGGGAACTGGCGCGCGGCGCGCTCGATCTGGCCCTGGTGGTGCTGCCACTGCCCGCCGCCTCCCCGGCACTGACCACGGTCGAACTGCTCCAGGAGGATCTGGTGGTGGTCTCCTCGGCGGACGGCCCGCGCCCCGGCCGGGGCGGCCGTGTCCGGATCGCGGATCTTCAGGGCGCGCCGCTCGTGATGTTCCGGCACGGCTACGACCTGCGGGAACTCACGGTCGCCGCCTGCCGCGCCGAGGGCTTCGAACCGTCGTTCACGGTGGAGGGGGGCGAGATGGACGCCGTCCTCGGCTTCGTACGGGCCGGCCTGGGGGTCGCGGTGGTCCCCAGCATGGTGGCCACCAGGGCGGGCCACGACCTGCGGACGACACCGCTGGCGCGGCCGGGCCTGCGGCGCACGATCGCCCTGGCGCACCGCAGCGACGTGGCGCCGCCCAGGGCGGCGCGGGAGCTTCAGCGGGTGCTGCTGGCGAGCCGGGCGGAGAGCGGGCACACGGGGCGGCCGGACCCGTCCGTCGGCTGACGGGTCCGGCCGGCTCACACCGCGTCGGCCAACAGCAACGAGTGGATGCGGTCCGGGGCACCCGGGCGCGCGTAGTACCAGCCCTGGGCGGTGTCGCAGCCCAGCTGTCGCAGTTGTTCCGCCTGGGCCCCGGTCTCCACGCCCTCCACGGTCACGGCCAGGTCCAGGCTGTGCGCGAGCGAGACGATCCCCTCGACGATCTTCAGATCCACCGGATCGGCCGGATGGTGCTGCATTCCCTGAGTGAAGGAACGGTCCAGCTTCAGCACGCTCACCGGCAGCCGCCGCAGGTTCGCCAGGTTGGAGTACCCGGTGCCGAAGTCGTCGAGCGCTATGTCGACGCCCATCTCGGCCAGTTGCCGCAGCGGCTTCAGCAGGTCCTCGTCGGCTCCGATGAGTGCCGACTCGGTGACCTCCAGGCACAGCGCTCCCGCTTCGAGCCCCGAGCGCTCCAGGACATCGACGGTCTCCGCGACCAGCCGGGGGTGGTGCAGCTGGGCCGGCGAGAGGTTGACGTTGATCCGCAGCGGACCGCCGTCGGTGTGCCGCTCCTGCCAGAAGTTGGCCTGCCGCACCGACTCCTCCAGCACCCAGCGGCCCAGCGGCACGATCAGCCCGGTGTGCTCGGCCAGCGCGATGAACCGGTCGGGCCCCAGCACCCCGTGCTGCGGATGGCACCAGCGCACCAGCGCCTCGGCGCCGTGCACCGAGCCGTCGTCGAGGTGCACGAGCGGCTGGTACTCGATGAAGAACTCGCCGCGCTCCAGTGCGGCCGGCAGCGCCGTCGTCAGCCCGTGCCGGGTGATCGCGCGGGCGTCCGCCTCCGCGTCCGCGAGCTCGAAGCGGTTGCCGCCCGCGGACTTGGCCCGGTACATGGTGATGTCGGCACTGCGCAGCACCTCCGCCGCGCTGCGTTCGCCCGCCGGTCCCTCGACGACGCCGATGGAACCCCGGACGGTCAGCTCCCGCCCCTCGATGCGGATCGGGGTGGCGAGCGCACCGAGGATCCGGCAGGCCAGCTCGTCGACCTCCTCGGCGGTGTCGGGTCCGGTGGTCAGTGCCACGAACTCGTCGCCGCCGAGCCGCGCCACCATCTCGCCGGGCGCCGTCGCGCAGCTCTGGAGCCGGTCGGCGACCTCGACGAGCAGCCGGTCCCCCGATGCGTGCCCCAGACTGTCGTTGATCGCCTTGAAGCCGTCCAGATCCAGGTAGCAGAGGCCGAACCGGCTTCCGCTGCCCGCCGAGAGCGCTTTCTCGAGCCGCTCCAGGAAGAGAGTCCGGTTGGGCAGGCCGGTGAGCGCGTCGTGTGTGGCCTCGTACCGCAGCCGCAGGTTGAGCAGGCGCCGCTCGGTGGTGTCCTCCATCAGCGCCAGCTGGTACTCCGGGCGGCCCTCGGGGTCGCGCAGCAGCGACACCGTCAGATTGGTCCACAGAACGGTGCCGTCGTTGCGGTAGTACGGCTTCTCGACCCGGTAGTGCTCGCGCTCGCCGCGGACCAGCTCGTTGTAGTACTTCCAGACCTGCGGGGAGTCCTCCGGATGGACCCACTCGTTGAGGCGGTGGCTCAGGACGTGGTTCTCCAGACCGCCGAACATCCGGGTGAGGGTGTCGTTGATCTCCAGCAGGTGGCCGTCCAGGTCGGCGATCCCGATGCCGATGGCCGCGTCCTTGAAGACGGCCCTGAAGCGCGCCTCCGTCGCGTGCAGTGCCTGTTCGGCGTGGGAGCGGGCGGAGAGCGCCGACCGGGCGATCGCCTCCTGCTCGGCAAGGGTCCGCTCGCGCAGCGCCTGGGAGAAGCCCCCGGCGACCGCGTGCTGGATCCGTGCGCACCGGGAACGGCTGTCCTCGGTCGAGAGACCGACCGGTCCGTTGCTTCCGCAGTAGAGCACCAGGTACGAGTCGACGACGCCGAGCGTCGAGCTGAGCGCGTCGGGGTCCGTGCAGTGGGCCGCGACGAGAGCGGAACCCACCCCGCTCGCGGACGCCGGATCGAACGGGCGGGCGTGCAGCGTGTCGCTGAGAGAGCGGGCCAGGGGGAGCAGATGCTGCTCGAACTCCGGCCGGGTCATGGAGGTGGCCGTCGACGGAAAGATCGCCCGGCTCCAGATCGTGGCGAATCGCCGGAGTCTGTCCTCGGGACCGTCGGGCTCCGCGTCCGGGGCTCCGGACGACTGGGCGGGAATGCTCACGCCTTGCGTCCCACTCCGGCGAAACCCGCGAAGGCGTACGGGTCTTCGTTCTCCTGCGCGGCCGGCGACTCGGGGCGCCAGAGGGGCATCTGCACCAGGCCGGGATCGACCATCCCGTAACCGTCGAAGAACCGGGCGACCTCGTCGCGGGAACGCATGACCAGCGGGTTACGGATGTTCTTGTACACCCCCACAGCGGCGCCGGCCTCCTCCCTCGTCACCGGAACCCCCTCGTACGTGGCGTGGGTGACGACAAGCAGGCTTCCCGGGGCCAGCATGTCGCGCAGCGCGGCGACCGCTCCCTGCGGGTCATCGGCGTCCTCGATGAAGTGCAGTACGGCGACGAGCAGCAACGCCACCGGACGGTCGAAGTCGAGGAGCTTGGAGACCTCCGGGCTGTCCCGGATCTCCTCGGGCCGGCGCAGGTCGGCGGAGGCGATCACCGCACCGTCGTTGCCTTCGAGTACGGCCTGACTGTGTGCGACAGCGACCGGATCGTGGTCGACATAGGCAACTTTGGCCTGCGGATCGACCGCCTGAGCGACCTCGTGCACGTTTCCGAAGGTCGGTATACCGGAGCCGATGTCCAGGAACTGCGTGACGCCCTCGTCCAGTGCGAAGCGCACCGCCCGGCGCATAAACGCGCGGTTCGACTGCATGACCTTGGGAAGTCCCGGCATGAACTGCATGGCCTTGCGAGCCGCTTCCCGGTCCACCTCGAAATTGTGCGAGCCGCCCAGATAGAAGTCGTACATTCGGGACACGCTCGGCACCGAAATGTCAATGCCTTGCGGTGCCCAGGCGGGACGCTCCATCGATGTCTCCAACAGTCGCCTCGGTGATCCGGCCATGTTCATGGTCAGTATTGACCAGAGGCTACTGACCCTCCGCCAGGAGAGCGAGCGGAAACGGAAATTAGCGGTCCGTTATTGGTCACACCCGTGGCATGTGCAACCGTCCCGTCGCTGCCTGTGACATTCGGCGCCGGGGCCACACAGGAAGTTCATTTCCGAACTACTTCGCCGCCCCGACGAGTTCCGCCCGCGGGGACCGCGCACCACGACCCTCCGATGCCCTGGCGGCCGTTGGTGTCACCGGGGTCGGCGTCTCCGGAGAAGGTGTGGGAGGGGCCAGCAGCCGATGGGCTGTTGCTTGAACCCGTCGGGTCGGCCGCAGGTGACGAAACCCCGCGTCCTGACACCCTTCACATTTTTCTTCCCGACCGGTGCGACGACCGGCCACTTCGAGAGGCGGGCGCCGACACGGGCCGACTTCATCGGCCACGCGACATCCTTCCTGAACCGGTGGACCGTCATGCCGCGCTTGTCCACGACGATATCGCCGAGTTCCGGATCCTTGCGCACCGAGAGACCCACGAGTACGCCTGTCCGGGCGCCGGAAGGGCCGTCGGCGTTCACCGCCGCCTTCTGCCCGTCGGACGCCGAGGCGAACCAGGTTCCACCCACTCCTCGTCCCGCTGTGTCGCCGGGAGCGGCGCCCTTGGCGTTCCGGCACATCGACCCGCCGGCCAGTGCGAGTTGCCGGGAACCGTCGGCCCGGCCGGCCTTCCCGATCAGAGCGACATCGGTCCCGGCCGCGGCGGTGACATTGCCCGTGGCAAGCGGCGGCCAGGCTTTCGCACAGTCGCCATCGCAATTCGGCTCGGGCGGGCCGGCGGTGTCCTTGTCGAATCGGCAGAGCGTGAATCCCGCGTCGTCCGTGACGACTTTGCCGGGCTTCTCGCTGCCCCGCACCGCGAGCCGGCCGGCCTGCTTCGCCTCCGCGGACTCCGCCGCGCCGGAACCGTTTCCACTGACGCCGACAGGTCGGTGACCGTCCGCGGCCTCACCGGCCGGACTCGTGCGGCCCACGCTCTGCCCCGTCGGCGGCCCGGCGCCCTCGCCCCGGCCGCACGCCGTCGTCAACGCCAGCAGGGTCGGCGCGGCCCCCGCGAGTGAGGCATTCCGCCAGGTGCCCATGCCAACTCCCATGCCCCATACACCCGTTGCGACGCTGGTTCGCGCCATTCATGGGCGTAGGTACGGGAGCCGGGCCGCTTTTTGCTCAATGCGTACTCAGCTTCTTCCGGAGCCCCAAACACCGAGTGCTCCAGATCCCCTCCATCAGGGGAATCCGGCGAATGTCCCGCGTGCCCCACCACGGCCCGGACCATGCTCTGCCTCGTGTACGGATCACTCATAGGCAGACTCACCGCAGCCATCGCCCTCACCTGGCTGTTGACCGCCCCGGCGCCCGCGATCGCGGACAGCTGCGCGTATGCCTCGATCGGTGACGGCGAGGGCAGTTGGGCGGTGGCCGGCAGCGGTGACGGCCCCTGCCACACGGGGCCGGAACCCACTCCCACACCCACCCCGGAGCCGACCCCGAAGCACCCGCCGCCCCCACCACCGTCTCCCTCTCCACCACCGCCTCTCTCTCCGACGCCCCCACCGTCCTCCGCGCCATCCCCTCTGCCCGTGCCGGCACCCGCGCCGCCCGCGCCGCCCCCGGCTTCTCCTCCCCCGCGCCCGCCAACTCCGCCTGTACCGCCGCCTCCGTCGCCCACACCCACACCCACGCCGTCCCCGTCCGCGCGCCCGGCGTCCCCCGCCTCCGTGGCGCTCCCGTCGTACCGCAGACCGGCACGGAAGGCACCCGAACGCCACACCTCCCTGGTCACGCTCACGTTGATGATCACAGCCCCCGCAGTGTTCGCCGTCGCCGTCCTGCGGCCCCGTTCCCGATGACCTCAGGAGGCACGCATGTCGGAATGGCTTGTTCTCGCCCTCGCCATGGCCGCGGCCAGCGCCGTTGTGCTGACCATCGCCGTACTCAACAACCGCAGACTCCCCGAGGACGACGACCCGTCCGAAACCCCTGACGTCATCGAGTACATGACGATGATGATCGGGGTGGTCTACGCGATCGTGCTGGGCCTCGCCATCGCCGGTGTCTGGGAGGGCCGCGGTGCCGCCCAGGAGTACGTACGCCAGGAGGCCCAGGCACTGCACGAGGTCAGCGCGCGTTCGTCCGTCTACCCGGCCGAGGTCCGTACCCGGATCCGCGCCGATGTCGACGCCTACGTCAGCTACGTCGTGCACGACGAGTGGCGGACCATGACCAAGCACGGCACGCTCAGCGGCCGGGGCGCCGAACTCCTCGACCGGGTACGCGCCGACGTGACGGAGTACCAGCCGAGGACGGACCACGAAGGTCAGGCCTACCAGCCACTCGTCGACCAGGTCGCCGCAGCCGACGACGCCCGCAACGCCCGAGGACAGAGCGCCGGCGCCACGATGCCGGGGGTCGTCTGGTTCGGACTGATCACAGGGGCTCTGGTGACGGTGGGGCTGATCTTCACCCTGCAGATCCGCCGCACGTTCCGCGAACTCCTGCTGGCCGGGCTCTTCAGTGTGCTGATCGCCTTTCTCCTCTTCCTCATCTGGGACTTCGACTCACCGTTCGGCCGGGGCATCTCGGCGACCGCCGCTCCCTTTCTCGACCTGTTTCCCGGGGCTGCGGGCGGATAACACTCGCCCGGCCCCGGGCGGTGCGCCGCCCGAGGGATACCGGTGCCCCATTCGCCGGTCCCCGATCGCGGGCAAAATGCGCCACTTCTAGCGTGATCCGCATCGAGGTGCATTTCTGATGATTTGTGGAAATCCGTTCCACAGCTGCTCCTCGGGGACCCGGAGGATTCACCATGCGCGCAATACGTGTCGCACCCGTCGCTCTGCTCGGCGCCGCAGCACTCGCCCTGACCGCCCCGGCCGTGACCGCGTATGCCGCTACCACGGGCGGACCGTCCGAAAGCGGGACCGGATACACGGTCACACCGTCGGTGATCGCGCCGGGCGGCCAGGTCACCCTGGCGGCCAAAGGGTGCTCCACCGCGGCCACGGCATCCTCGGGGGTGTTCGACACCGTCACCATCCCCAAGGACGGCACCAGCAGGGCGACGGTCGACTGGGACGCCAAGCCGGGCGCGGTCTATGAGGTGACGTTCACCTGCAACACCTCGCCGAGTTCCACGGCCAAGGTGAACCTCACGATCAGCGCCGCCACGAGCACGCCCACCGCGAGCTCGACGAGTTCCGCGCTGCCCTCGGCCTCCACGGCCTCCCCGGCCGGCGTGCAGGGCGGCCTCGGCGGCAGCATCGACAGCATGAACTCCGGCGAGATCGTGGCCGGCACCGCGCTTGCCGTGGCCGCGGCGGCGGGCACCGTTTTCGTGGTGCGGCGACGCAAGGAGAACCGCTCGCACTGAACGGCGGCGCCGGTGGAACGAAAGTCGCCCCGGGTCCTCTTGGAGGACTCGGGGCGACTTCGGTTATCGGGCCGGCGGGTGCGTCTCTACGGTCAGATCGCCCCATGGCTCATCCTCCGGCGGCGCATGATGTACATGCCTCCGCCGAGAGCCGCCGAAGCGACGAGGCCCGCACCGACACCCATCTCCGCCGGACCGGCTGCCATCGAGCCGCCGAAGCCGCCCTGAGCGCCCCGGCTGTTGAGCACGGTGAAGCGGTGGCCGGCCGTGCGGTCGGTGCCGTCGCAGCGCACCGTCAGGTTGTAGGTACCGGGCGTCGCCTCGTTGAAGATCCTGACCCTGGCGTGGCCGACCCGGCCGGCCGAGAGCCGCGTGGTGCGGAACGCGTCGGACGAGACGCTGCCGCCCCGGCCGCAGCCCTCGGCGCTGACATGCATGGCCGCGCCCTGGTGTACGCGCTCGGGGTCGACGGTCACGTTGTTCGGACCGTTGTTGCGGCCGTTCCCGTTTCCGTTCCCGTTGCCTTGGCCGTTCCCGTTTCCGTCTCCGTTGTCCCAGTTGCCCGGGTCGTTCCAGTCGTTCTGGCTGTTGCCGTTGTTCTGGCCGTTCCCGACGTCTCCGCCGGCCGCGGCCATCGGGGCACCGAGCCCGAGGGCGGCGACGGCGGTCGCGGCGACAACGAGGGCGCGTGTAGCACGCATCGTTCCAACCTCCTGCGGGAAGCGCCCCGGGGCTCTTTGCACCGGGAAGGATCGACGAGAACGCCTCCCATGACGAACCCTCACCAGTTCCTTGATCCACCGCATTTCGGCGCTGCTCCACCCCGGTGATCCGACACACCGTGCGGATACCCATGAGCCTCATGGACCCGCAGGTCACAGAGCGTCAGAACTTTTATCCGGCCACTACTCCGATATGAATCCCGCTCCCCGGCCGCCACCCGTTCGCCCTTCCCTGAATGCCGCGCGGCCGACCCGCGCCTAGCGTTCCCTTCGTCGCGACGAAGGGAGAACCATGGGCCGGGAAGACTGGCGCCCCGAAAGGATCAGACACTCGCCGTGGGGCGCACTCGCGCTGGCGATGCTCACCGGTCTCGCGCTGATGCGGAACGGCGCGGACCTCACTCCGGGCCCGCCGCAGCCGGTCGCAGCCACCTCGGTGGGCACCCAGAAAGTCGTCCCGGGCGCCCCGGTGGCCGGACCGGCGGTGAAGCCACTCGCGTACGCGCCGGTCGCACGCGTGGCCATTCCCTCGATCGGGGTCGACGCACCGGTCGTCGATGTGAACCTCGACGAGAACGGCTGGATCGAGACACCTCCCCCGCAGGACCCGAACCTGGCCGGCTGGTACCAGAACGGCATCGCACCGGGGCAGACCGGCACCTCCGTGATCGTCGGTCACGTGGACAACCAGGCGGGCCCCGCCGTCTTCTACGGGCTGGGATCGCTGAAGAAGGGCAACCGCGTCGAGGTCGCCCGCAGTGACGGCCGGGTCGCGGTGTTCGAGGTCTACGGCGTCGAGGTCTTCGCCAAGAACGACTTCCCCGGCGCCCGGGTGTACGGCGACACGGGACAGGCGGAGCTTCGGGTCATCACCTGCGGCGGCGGATACACCAGGGCCAACGGCTACGACGGCAACGTGGTCGCCTTCGCCCGCCTGACAGAGACCCGCTGACGCCGGGCCGCCGAGGCCGGCCCTCGGCCCCGGCGGCAGCCGTCGCCCGCCCTCAGCGGCGCCGCGGCACGGTGATCCGGTACCCGTCGTCCAGCAGTTCCGGCAGATAGCGGCGCAGCGCGGCGACGCTCTGCGAACGGTTGCCGCCCGCGTCGTGCGAGAGCACCACGACCCCGGGCCCGGCCCCCTCCCTAACCCGCCCGACGATGCTGTCGGTTCCCGGTACGGTCCAGTCCAGGGTGTCCACCGTCCAGGCCATCGGTTCCATGCCCATCGCGGCCCCGATCTCGAACGAGTTCCGGTTCCAGGCCCCGTAGGGCGCCCGGTACCAGAGCGGCGGAGCGCCGGTGATCTTCTCGATCACCTCGCTGGTACGGCCCAGCTCATCGGTGATGCCGGCCCGGGAGAGCCCGGTGACCAGCGGGTGGGTCCACGAGTGGTTGCCGATGACGTGCCCCTCGTCCGCCATCCTGCGTACCAGGTCCTCGTTGTCATGGGCCATCTCCCCACAGAGGAAGAACATGGCCCGTACGTCATGCTTGCGCAGTGTGCGCAGGATGTGCGGCGTGTGGAGCGGATCCGGTCCGTCATCGAAGCTCAGCACCATGGCCCGGCCGATATCCGGCAGTTCCTCGAAGGGCCGGGTGCGCACCGGTGGCGCCGCCGGACGGTAGGAGGGCGGGTTGTGCGCGGTCATGGGTCTCAGCCGGTAGGCGAGCGGCCGGGCCTCCGGGGCGGCCGCCCGCGAACCGGCTGCGGCTGCCGGTGGCGGGGCGGGAGGCCGGACCGGGGTACCGGCGGAGTCCGCCGCGACCAGGCGCACGGCGGTGGCGGCGCCCAGTCCGGCGGCCAGCCTCAGCAGCGTTCTGCGTACAGGCGACATCGGTGACATCAGCGACATCGGCGAAATCTGATTACTTTTCATGACCAACTGCTCGCATGACCGCTCTGCCACCCTTCTCAACGACACCGATGATCGGAGATATTGCACCCCGATGGAGGGAGCGCGTCCACGCGTCCGGCAGCAGCGCGCCGGGCACCCGCCGGCCCGGACCGGGGCCCCGCCCGCGAGCCGATAGCCTCACTGCCGTGACAGACCAGCAGCCCCACCAGTTCGAACGTGGCACGGACGGCCCAAAGGTGATCGTCGCGGGCCTCGACGGTTCCGATTCCTCGATGCGCGCAGCGGCGTACGCGGCGGGTCTCGCCCGTCGGCAACGGGCCATGCTCGCCCTCGTCTACGTCCAGCCCGTGCTGGCGGCGGGTGCCGCCCTGGGCGCTCCGGTCGGCGACGCGACCGGAGAAGTCGCGGAGGGGCTGGTGAACGAGATCCGGGCGTCGACGGAGCGGATGAAGGACATATGGGATGTGCGCTGGGAGTTCCACACCTTCCGTGGTGATCCGTACAACGGGCTGGTGACGGCGGCGGACGAACTCAAGGCGGACGCCGTCGTGGTGGGCGCGTCCGAGTCGGCGGGGCACCGGTTCATCGGCTCGGTGGCGGTCCGTCTGGTGAAGGCCGGGCGCTGGCCGGTCACCGTGGTCCCGTAGCGCCCTCGCCCTTTCCCCCGCCGCCCGACCGTTCACCGCACCATTCGCCGCTCTGTGCGACCGCTCGTCGCACAGGGCCGCGTTTGTCCTGTTCCCCGGGGCGTGAATGCGTTCGTATACGCCAGTCGGCAACGAGGCGGCACGGACCGCGGGGAAGGGGCGTTCACCATGACCACGACGACCGATGAGCGGGCACTCGCGGATCTTCAGCGTGAACACGGACCCGCCCTGTTCCACTTCCTGCTCGGCCTGACGTTCGGTGACCGGCAGCGGGCCGAGGATCTCCTTCAGGAGACGCTGGTGCGCGCCTGGCAGCACCCGGAGGCGTTCGACGGCCCGTACGAGTCGATGCGGCCCTGGCTTTTCACGGTCGGACGCCGGCTGGCCATCGACGCTCGCAGGTCGCGGCTGGCCCGGCCGACAGAGGTCAGCGACGCGGTCCTGGAAAGCGCCCCGGCTCCGGGGGACACCGCGGAGTCGGCGGTAGCCGCGCTCGATGTGCGGCAGGCGGTACGCACCCTGAGCGCCGAGCACCGGGCCGTGCTTGTGCAGATCTACTTCCGGGGGCTGAGCGTGGGTGAGACCGCCGAGGTACTCGGGATACCCGCCGGCACGGTGAAGTCCCGCTCCTACTACGCGCTGCGCCTGCTCTCCCGCAATCTTTCCGGCTACCGGAACTGATCGCCGTGTACCGGGACCGGGCCCGGTGACGGCAGCGGCTCCGAGCGGTGCGGTGAGCGGCGGTGAGACAGAGGGTTCCGCCGCTCGACGTACCCGGCGGAGGGGGCGGGGAGCGGCAGCGGGAGTCAGTCCAGCAGGTCCTCCTCGCTGAGCAGCGGCAGCAGGGCCGCAGCCTCCGCGACCGCCACGTATTCGGCGGCGCAGCGGTCGCAGCACTGGAGATGGCGGGCGACGGTGTGCGCCTCCGCGGCGCCGAGCGCGTCCAGGACGTAGGCACCGAGCAGTTGCCGCATGTGCGGTCCCTCCTCCGGGTCGGCGGTCATCGCATCCTCATGTCTGTGACGGATCAGGTCCGACGGATCCTGCCCTTCTGGCCACGCGGGGCGCGCTCCCCCGGTTCAATGCTGCGTGTGGGGCCGGTCGGGCCCCCGTCCGCCGGGCAGCTCCCGGCCCGGCCCCGAGAACGGAAGGAGGCGAGACGGGATGTGTCCGGAACGTCACGACGGATCCCACGGAGGCGGTCTGCTGGTCCCGATGGCCTGGATGTACGCGGAGTACATCGCCGACGAACTGCTGCGGACCGGCGACCTGATGGAGCCGGCGACCCTGGAGTACCGGGCGGGGCGTGATGCGCTCGCCCTGACCGTGTTTCTCTCCGACGCAGCGGTGGCCGAGGCGCTGCCCGCCACTCGGGTGGACGAGCTGCGGCTGCTGACGGCGTACGGGACGCCGTGGCGCCGCTGGGTGTGCGAGCGGCTCGGCGCGCTGGAGACGGCGCCCGGCGGCACGGGCCCGGACCTGGCGCTGGCACGGGCTGCCTGGCGGTGGCTGGAGGAGACCGAGCTGCTGGCCGCCGACCTCGACGCGCTCGGCCCGCTGCCGTGGGAGTCCGCCGGCCCGGATGAGCCGGACGGGCAGGACGGCGTCCAGGTGTGGACGCCTGCCTGGCAGCTGGGTCTGCCGCTGGGGCATCTGGCGATCCACCTGTACTGAGTCCGCGCCGGGGCCGCGCCGAATCCACCCAAGGCGCTCAGGAACCGTGCACCCCGGCACGGTACTTCGGCAGTCGCACGGTGATGCGCATACCGGCGCCGATGCCGGTCTCGATGACGAGCCCGTACTCGTCCCCGTACACCTGGCGCAGCCGTTCGTCGACGTTGAGCAGTCCGATGCCGGTCGACTTACCGCCTTCACCGCGCAGGATGTGACGCAGGCGTCCGGGGTCCATTCCGGTGCCGTCGTCCTCGATGACGACCTCGGCCTCGGAGCCGGCGTCCAGTGCGCTGATGGTGATGCGGCTGGAGGTGACGGCTCCTTCGAGTCCGTGTTTGACGGCGTTCTCCACCAGGGGCTGGAGGCAGAGGAACGGCAGGGCGACGGGCAGGACCTCCGGGGCGACCTGGAGGGTGACCGAGAGGCGTTCACCGAACCGGGCCCGGACGAGAGCCAGGTACTGGTCGATGGAGTGCAGTTCGTCGGCGAGGGTGGTGAAGTCACCGTGGCTGCGGAACGAGTAGCGGGTGAAGTCGGCGAACTCCAGCAGGAGCTCGCGGGCCTGCTCGGGGTCGGTACGGACGAACGAGGCGATGGCGGCCAGCGAGTTGAAGATGAAGTGCGGGGAGATCTGCGCGCGCAGGGCTCGGATCTCGGCCTCGATGAGCTGGGTGCGTGAGCGGTCGAGCTCGGCGAGTTCCAGTTGTACGCAGACCCAGCGGGCGACCTCGCCCGCCGCCCTGGCCAGGACTGCGGATTCGCGCGGGGCGTAGGCGATCAGGGTGCCCAGGACCCGGTGGTCGACGGTGAGCGGCACGGCGACGGCCCAGCGCAGCGGGCAGTCCAGGTCCTCGCACTCGCTGCGGAAGGCGGTCCCGCGTCCACTGGCGAGGAGGTCCTCCACTTGCTCCATGACGTGCCGGCCGTGGTGGTCGCCCTCGCCGTCCCAGACCAGGACCCGGTCCCGGTCGGTGAGACACAGGGCGTCGGTTCCGAGCAGTGAGCGCAGCCGGCGGGCCGATCTGCGGGCGCTCTCCTCGGTCAGTCCGGCGCGCAGCGGGGGCGCGGCGAGCGATGCGGTGTGCAGGGTCTCGAACGTGGCGTGCTCGACGGGTGTGCCGACGTCGCTGGTGCGGACGGGGCGCGCGGTGCGCCGGCCGGTCAGCAGGCCGCCGGCGAACAGCAGCAGGGCGAGGAGCACGACGGCGGCGTATCCGGCTCCGGTCACCGGTGCCTCCCGGTGGTCAGCGCCTCGGGCAGGTGGAACCGGGTCATCGCGGCATTGGTTCCGGAGGGTATCCGGCCCGGGGTGGCGAGCGAGACCAGAATCATGGCGAGGAAGCCGACGGGCACGGACCAGACGGCGGGCCAGGCGAGCAGGGCGTGCGGCCAGCCGGGTGGGCGCACCGCCCCGCTGACGGTGATGGCGACGGAGAGCAGCGCGGAACCGCCGCCCAGGACCAGTCCCGCCACGGCGCCGGGCGGGGTGAGCCGGCGCCACCAGATGCCGAGGACCAGCAGCGGGCAGAAGGAGGACGCCGACACGGCGAACGCCATCCCCACCGAGTCGGCGACCGGTACCCGGCTGACCAGCAGTGAACCGGCCAGCGGGACGGAGATGGCGAGGACGGTGGCCAGCCGGAAGTGCCGTACCCCGCGCGAGAGGAGGACGTCCTGGGTGATGACGCCGGCGACCGCCATGGTCAGTCCGGAGGCGGTCGACAGGAACGCGGCGAAGGCGCCGCCCGCGATGAGCGCGCCGAGCAGATCGCCGCCGAGACCGCCGATGACCCGGCCGGGCAGCAGCAGCACGGCGGCGTCCGCGTCGCCGCCCCCGATGAGCTCGGGCGCGTACAGCCTGCCGAGGGCTCCGTAGACGGGCGGCAGCAGGTAGAAGACACCGATCAGGGCGAGGACGGCGACGGTGGTGCGGCGGGCGTCGCGGCCGTTGGGGCTGGTGTAGAAGCGGACAACGACGTGCGGCAGGCCCATGGTGCCGAGGAAGGTGGCGACGATGAGCCCGTAGGTGGCGTACAGGGGATGGTCGGCGCGGAAGACGGAGAGCTGTTCGTCGAACGTGACGCGGGGCCGTCCGTCGCCCTGCCAGGCGAGCACCAGGAAGAGGGCGGGGACGAGGAGTGCGGTGAGTTTGAGCCAGTACTGGAAGACCTGGACGAAGGTGATGGAGCGCATCCCGCCCGCGGCGACGGCGAGGACGACCACGGAGGCGACGAGGACGTCGCCGAGCCAGCCGGGCGCCCCGGTGAGGATCTTGAGGGTGAGTCCGGCGCCCTGGAGCTGCGGAACGAGGTAGAGCCAGCCGGCGCCGACGACGAGCACGCTGACGAGTCTGCGCACCTGCCGGGATTCGAGCCGCCCCTCGGCGAAGTCGGGCAGGGTGTACGCCCCCGAGCGGCGCAGCGGGGCCGCGACGAAGACCAGCAGCACCAGATACCCGGCGGTGTAGCCGACCGGGTACCAGAGCATGTCGGGTCCGTGGACGAGCACCAGGCCCGCGATGCCGAGGAAGGACGCGGCGGAGAGGTATTCGCCACTGATCGCGGCCGCGTTGAGGCGGGGCCGGACGGTGCGCGAGGCGACGTAGAAGTCGGAGGTGGTCCGGGAGATGCGCAGCCCGAACCCGCCGACGAGGACGGTGGCGAGGACTACGGCGGCGACGGCCGCCACCGCGTACGTGCGGCTCACGGTGCGGGGCGGCCTTCCACGAGCCGGGCGAAGTCGTGCTCGTTGCGTTCGGCCCGGCGCACGTACCACCAGGCGAGCAGCGTCAGCGGAGGGTAGGCGGCGAAGCCGAGGACGGCCCAGACGACGGCGGAGCTGTGCAGGGCCTCGAAGACCAGCGGCAGGGTGCCGACCACGACGGCCAGGGCGGCGAAGGCGGTGAGTCCCGCGCGCAGCTGGCTCCGCATCAGCGAGCGGACGTAGGCGCCGCCCAGCGCGGTCTGTTCGTCGATCTCCGACTGGGTGCGGTAACGCGGCAGCGGACGCACCCGGCGGGGCTCCCCCGTCACCACTTCACGCCGGGGCGTTGGCTCTGCGGACATGGGGCCGGAGTGTACGCAGCACCCGCCCCCGCTGGGAAGGGTCCGGCACGGGTAGGCGCTGGTCAGCGGCCGGTCCCGCGCATCAGCAGATCACGCAGCGCTCGGGTGTGGCGACGGCTGACGGCGAGTTCCGCGGCACCGATGCGCACGCTCATGCTGCCCGCGTCGAGCCGCAGTTCATCGATCCGGCCGAGCGCCACGAGATGGCGGCGATGGATGCGGACGAATCCGCGGGAGCGCCAGCGCTCCTCCAGGGTGGTCAGGGGGACGCGGACGAGGTGGCTGCCGGTGGCGGTGTGCAGACGGGCGTAGTCGCCCTGGGCCTCGGCGTAGGCGATGTCGTCGACCGGGATGAAACGGATGACGCCGCCCAGTTCCACGGGGATCTGGTCGGTCGCGGTGTCGTGGGCGGGTGCCGAGCGCTCACCGACCTGTTCGGCGACGCGGCGCACGGCTTCGGCGAGACGTTCCCGCCGTACGGGTTTGAGTACGTAGTCGACTGCCTTGAGGTCGAAGGCGTGCACGGCGAAGCCCTCGTGGGCGGTGACGAAGACGATGAGCGGGGGCGCGGCGAACCCGGCCAGCAACTGGGCGACATCGAGCCCGGTGAGGCCCGCCATATGGATGTCGAGGAAGACGACGTCGATGGCGGCGGGGTCGTCGGGACCGGCCTCGACGGCACTGCCGATGCGCCGCAGCGCCTCGGTGGCTCCGGTGGCTCCCTCGGCGCTGCGGATCCGGGGATCGGCGCGCAGGAGGTACAGCAGTTCCTCCAGGGCGGGTTCTTCGTCGTCGACGGCGAGTACGCGGAGCATGGCGGGAGTTTAGGGGGTGTGGGGCGGAGTGAGGGGGTGCCGGTACGAGTGATTCACGGGCTGTTTCCGTACCGGACGGCAGGCGCCCCGGCAATGCCGTCGTCACGGCTCACCGCGGGCGGGCACGGGAGGGGTGCGGCACCGAGAGGTGCGGGGCCGAGGGCCCTACTTGAGGAGCTTGGAGAGCCTGCGGTCGGCCAGCGGCTTGCCGCCCGTCTGGCAGGTCGGGCAGTACTGGAGCGAGGAGTCGCTGAAGGACACCTCGCGGATGGTGTCCCCGCAGACCGGGCAGGGCTGACCGGTACGCCCGTGGACCCGCATGCCGCTCTTCTTCTCGGCCTTGAGCCGTCCTGCCGCCAGTCCGCTGGAGCGGGTGACCGCGTCGTCCAGCGTGGTGCGCAGCGCGGCGTGGAGCCGGGTGATCTCGTCCTCGGTGAGGTGCGCGGTGAGCTTGAACGGTGACATCTTCGCGACGTGCAGGATCTCGTCGCTGTAGGCGTTGCCGATGCCGGCGATGAGGGACTGGTCGCGCAGGGCGCCCTTGATCTGGCGTCGTTCCCCGTCGAGCAGAGCGGCGAACGCGTCGCGGTCGAAGGACGGGTCGAGCGGGTCGGGTCCCAGCCGCGCCACCCCGGGGATCTCGGCCGGGTCGTGGACCAGATGGACGGCGAGGCGTTTGGTGGTCCCGGCCTCGGTGAGGTCGAAGCCGTCGCCGCCGGTGAGGACGGTACGCAGAGCCAGGGGGCCGTTGCCGGGGCGCGGAGGGGTGGCGGGGAAACTGTCCTTCCAGCGGAGCCAGCCGGCGCGGGCGAGGTGGGTGACCAGGTGCAGCGGACCGACGGCGATGTCGAGGAACTTGCCGTGCCGCCGGACGCCGGTGACCGTACCGCCGTGCAGGGCGGTGAGCGGCGGGTCGTACGTCTTCAGGACGCTGATGGCGAGGGGCAGCACGCGGTCGATCTCCCTGCCGACCAGGTGGTCGTCGAGGAAGACCCGCAGGGCTTCGACTTCCGGCAGTTCGGGCATGGTTCCACCCTGCCGCAGCTGTCGCTCCGGCGCCTACCGGAGGCCGTACACGCGCTCGGCGGTGGTGGCCAGGACGGCGTCCCGCTCCTCTTCGGTGAGGTGGTCCAGGAGCGCGAGCGCGGTCTCGACGACCTCGGTGTACGTCGCCGCGAGCCGGCACACCGGCCAGTCCGAGCCGAACATCAGCCGGCCGGGGCCGAAGGCGTCGAGCACGGTGTCGGCGTACGGGCGCAGGTCGTTGACGGTCCAGTCGTGCGGGTCCGCCTCGGTGACCAGGCCGGAGAGCTTGCACACGGTGTTGGGGAGAGCGGCGAGCGCGCTCAGGTCGTCGGCCCAGGGCCGCGTCGCCCCGGCGGCGATCGGCGGTTTGCCTGCGTGGTCGAGTACGAAGGTGAGGTGCGGAAGCAGCTCGGCGGCCCGGACGGCGGCGGGCAGCTGGTGGGGCTGGACCACCAGGTCGTAGACGAGTCCCGCGTCGGCCACTGCGGACAGTCCGCGCTGGACGTCGGCGCGCAGCAGCCATCGTGGGTCGGGTTCGCCCTGCACCTGGTGGCGGAGCGAGACGAGCCGGTCACCGCCGGGCAGGCCGCGCAGGGCGTCGAGGGTGCCGGCGATGTCCGGAGCGGTGAGATCGGCCCAGCCGACGACGCCGGCGACCAGCTCGCTGCCGTCGGCGAGCGCGAGGAACTCGGGGGTCTCCTCCGGGACGGTGACGGTCTGGACGAGCACGGTCGCGCACACACCGTTGGCGCGGGCCTCCGGCTCCAGGTCGGCGAGGGTGAAGTCGCGTCGCAGGGGAGCCAGTTCCTCGCCGGTGATCCAGTCCTGGTCGCGTACCGAGAGGTCCCACACATGGTGGTGGGCGTCGACGACGCGAGGGCGGCCGGTCATCTCACAGCTCCCAGGCGACCGGCAGGCCCGCTTCGGCGCCGTCCGAGGAGTAGTCGTGGGCGACGTCGAGGAGTCCGTCCATCCTGGCCTGCCAGGCGACGTTGACGGGGAGCTGTTCCAGTTCGGCGAGGAGCCGGGCGTAGTCGTCGCACTCGATGACATGGAAGAGATCGGTACCACTGCGCCAGATCGTCCAGGAGGTGGCTCCCGCCGCCCGGATGGCACGGGTGAGCTCGGCCGGGACCTCACGGTGCGCGGCCTCGTACTCGGTGATGCGGTCCGCTCGGACCTTGGTGTGCAGGGCGATACGCATGTCAGTGTCCGTTCTCGGTCAGCAGGCCCTCGGAGCGCAGGTCGTCCCAGAGGGCGTCGGGGATCTCCCGCCGGAGCAGCGCGGCGGCGTCGCGCACCTCGTCGGGGGAGCGCGTGCCCACGAGTACGCCGGCGACCGCCGGGTGGGCGAGGGGGTAGTGCAGGGCGGCGGCGCGCAGCGGGACACCGTGGCCCTCGGCGACGGCCTTCAGGCGCAGCGCCCGGTCCAGAAGGTTCAGTGGCGCGGCGGCGTAGTCGTACGTGGCGCCGGGGCGCGGGTCCGCGAGGAGACCGGAGTTGAAGACGCCGCCGACGACGACGCTGGTGCCGCGGGCGGTGGCGGCGGGCAGCAGATCCGTCAGGGCGGACTGGTCGAGGAGGGTGTAGCGGCCCGCGCAGAGCACCACGTCGACATCGGTCTCGACGACGAAGCGGGTGAGCATCGCCGTCTGGTTCATGCCGGCGCCGATGGCCCCGATCATCCCTTCGGCCCGCAGCTTCTCCAGCTCCGGGTAGGCCTCGCCGAAGGCGGCTTCCGCGTGGTCGTCGGGGTCGTGGAGGTAGGCGATGTCGATGCGGTCGAGCCCGAGACGTTCCAGGCTGTCCTCGATGCCGCGGCGGACACCGGCGGCACTGAAGTCCCATCGCCTGCGGTGCGTGGCGCGGACGGCGAAGCCCTCGGAGAGTGAGTCGGACGCGGCGGCACCGCCCCCGGGCAGCGGGTCGAGCACCCGGCCGACCTTGGTGGACAGCACGTAGGCATCGCGTGGCCGGCTGCGCAGGGACTCGCCGAGCCGTCGTTCGGAGAGACCGAGCCCGTAGTGCGGCGCGGTGTCGAAGTAGCGGACGCCCTCGTCCCAGGCCGCGTCGACGGCGGCCGCGGCCTGCTCGGGCTCGACGGCGCTGAAGAGATTGCCGATGGCAGCCGCCCCGAAGGACAGCTCGGTGACCTCGACCGCGCTGTGTCCCAGCCTGTTGCGCCGCATGTGTCCGCCGCCCTCCCCGAAGATCGCTTTCTGCACATAGCGAATATTCATCGGATCACTTGGGCGAGTCAACACCTCGGGGACGATCCATTGGCGGCAAATTCAGGGAATCTGTCCGATCTATAGCGCCGAGCGCGCGATCAGCCTTCGGGCAGCAGTGCGATCAGACCGGCCACTTCCTCCTCCGCGCAGCGCCCCAGCCGCTCCAGATCCGGCAGCGCCTTGCCGTCCGCCACCAGCCCGATCTGCACCGCGGAGCCGTACGTGGTCAGCGCCACGGCCAGGGCCTGGCCGCGGGCCAGCGGCGCCATCGGGTAGAGCGCGCGCAGCGGGCAGCCGCCGAGCGAGAGGGCCGAGCGCGGCAACGGCACGCTGGTGACCAGCACATCGAAGAGCATCCGGGCGGCGTTCCCGGCAAGCGGCGCACCGAAGCGGTGCGCCAGCGACGGCAGTTGGTCGGCGAGCACGGCGACCGCACCGGCCCCGCGCAGCGGCCCGGCCAGCTTGTTGCGGTCCATGGCGACGCGGACGGCCCGCAGCCGCCCCCAAGGATCGGGGTCGGAGACGGGGAGCCCCAGCAGGTAGGCGGACAGCCGGTTCCCGGTGGCCGCCGCCGCACCGCCCGGACGGCGTCTGGAGACGGGGACCAGGGCGCGCGGATCGTCGCCGGGCAGCGGCTCCCCGCGCTCCAGCATCCAGCTGCGCAGCGCCCCCGCCACGACCGCGAGCAGCACGTCGTTGCTGGTGCCGCCCGCCGCCCGGCGGATCCGCTGCACCGCTGCGAGGTCGAGGTCGGCCGTGACGAGGCGCCGGGTGCCGGAGGAGCTGGCGCTGAGGGCCGGAGCACCGCGCAGGTCGAGACGGCTGGCGCGTACCAGCGAGGCGCCGACACCGAAGGCGCGGCCGAGATTCTCGATCCGCCCCAGGGCGAGGCCGGCGACCTGGCGGGGTCCGGGCATCCGGGAGCGCGGCGCGAAGGGACGGCCCCCTGCGGCCGCCGCTCCTGGCCGGGCCCGGCCCGCGGCCGAAGCCGAGGCAGAGACGGAGGCTGGGGCGGATACGGATGCGGATGCGATCTGGTCGAAGATCCCGGCCCCGATCGCGACCGCGCGCATCCCGTCGGCGAGCGCGTGGTGGAGCTTGACGAGTACGGCGAAGGGGAGGCCCGGTGCGCCGCCGATGACATACATCTGCCAGGGCGGCAGCCCTCTGCGCAGCGGCTGCTCCATGAGCTCACCCGCGAGCCTGGTGGCCGCCGCCATGAATCCGGCCTCACCCGCACCGGCGGCCTCCGGCTCGGGCAGCCGCACCCGTTTGACGTGCTGGTGGACGTCGAACTCCTTGTCCACCGACCAGGCCGCACCCCCGACCGGCAGGAGTACGTCGCGCACCCTCATCCGCAGCCGGGGGATGGCGGCGGCGCGGGTGCCGAGCAGTTCGAGGAGACCGTCGGGACCGGGGGCCGGACCGTCTCCGGGAGAGAAGACGGCGAGCGCACCGAGGTGCATGGGGTGCGCATCGGACTCGAGGTGCCAGAAGGCCAGATCGAGAGGCGCCAGTAGCTCAGTACCCAACGGATCCTCATGTCATCGAAGGTGAAATGTCATGGAAGAGGAAGGCTGACGAAGTCGCAGTCAATCTCCCGCAGTCGGTTACGCTCAAGTGCAGACACGTTACGTTCTGTTACTTTTCAGTAATACTCAATCCCCGTAAACGGCCGCGCCTTTCACCGGATCAGCCGCGCGGCGGGATGACGAATTCGCACCAGACGCACTTGCCGGTGCCCCGCGACTCGACACCCCAGGCGTCCGCCAGCCGGTCGACGAGCATCAGCCCCCGGCCCGAGACGCCCGTCTCACCCGCGTCCCGGCGGCGCGGCAGCGCGCTGGAACGGTCCTCGACGTCGACGCGCAGCCGGCGCTCGGGCCCGGTGAGCACCCGGATGGTGACGATCGCGCCGCCGTCGGTGTGCATCAGAGCGTTGGTCATCAGCTCGTCCGCGGCCAGCTCCACCTCGTCGGCCCGCCCCTTCGCACCCCAGGCCCGCACCGCCGCACGGATCATGTGCCGCGCAGAGCTGAGCGCCTCCGGGTCGTTCTGGCCCACATGCTGCTGGAGCCGGCCGCCGGGCTGCGGGGCAGGGACGGCCCTGCGGCGCAGCAGCAGGACCGCGACATCGTCCTCGCCGCCGCGTTCGTCGACCGATTCACAGAGCCGGTCGGCAAGCCGCTGAAGGTCCCGGGGGCCGTTCCTGATCATGGCGGTGAGCAGCTGCATCCCCTCGTCGAGGTCGGCTCCGGGCAGCTCCACCAGGCCGTCGGTGAACATCACCATGGTCTGCCCCGGGTCGAGCTCCACCGTGCTGACCGGATACTCCAGTCGCCCGAACTCCGCGGAGAGTCCCAGTGGCAGCCCGCCGTCGACGAGCACCCTGCGGCAGCTGCCGTCGGCATCGCGCACCAGCGGGTCCACATGCCCTGCGCGCACCATCTGGACCACACCGGTGGTCAGGTCGGCCTCGGCGTAGGTGCAGGTCGCGAAGCGGTCGGTGTCCAGTTCGCGCAGAAAGACCGAGGCCCGCGCCATGACCGTCGCGGGGCTGTGCCCCTCGGCCGCGTACGCGCGCAGCACGATGCGCAGCTGCCCCATGACGGCGGCAGCGTGTGTGTCGTGGCCCTGCACGTCCCCGATCACGGCACCGACCCTGCCGCCGGGCAGCGGGATGACGTCGTACCAGTCGCCGCCGATGTCCCGGCCGAGCCTCGCCGAGCGATAGCGCACGGCGATCCGCGCACCCGGCACGTCGGGGACACGGCGCGGCAGCATCGCCTGCTGGAGCCCCTCGGCGAGGTCGTGCTCCTGTTCGTACAGCATCGCGCGCTGGAGACTCTGGGCGATAAAGCTGCCGAGGGTGACCAGCAGGTTGCGCTCGTCGCCGGTGAATCCGTTCTTGCCGCTGTAGAGCAGCCCGAGTGCGCCGATGGGGCGCGCCTGGGCGATCAGCGGCAGATAGGCGGCGGAGGTGATGCCGAGATGGCTGATGTGGGGCCACAGGACGGGGTACGAATCGGCGAAGTCCTCGGCGGACTCGATGAAACGGGGGGCGAGCGTGCGCACGACCTCGCTCATCGGGTACTGCTCATCCGTCCGCGTGTACCTGGTACCCGGCACGAAGGAGCCGTCGGGCCCGTCGGCCACCAGGTGGATGCGCCCGGACTCGATCAGCCCCATGACCAGACTGGTCGCCCCCAGGTGGGCCAGCCCCTGGGAGTTCTTGAGCACGTCGATGACGTCCTTGACGGTACGGGCGTGGGCCAGCGCGGCCGTGGTGGCCTCGACCAGACTGGTCCGCCGCCGCCGCTCCTCGTCCAGCTCGCGGCGGGCGGTGGAGTCGGCCAGCTCCTGGGTGGCGTCCCGGACGATCCCGATGATGCGGCGCGGGCGCCCGGTGGAGTCGCGGTGGACGAAGCCCTGGGTGTGCGTCCAGCGCAGGGTGCCGTCGCGCCGCAGGATGCGGAAGTACGCCCCGTAGTCGTTCCGGCCGGATTTGAGCGCCTGGGTCACCATGGCGTCGAGCCGGACACCTTCGTCCGGCGGCACCCGCGCCCCGAGCGTGATCGGCCTGTCGTCGTACTCGTCGGCCCGCAGGTCGAACACGTCGAGGGCCGGCTGGTCCATGTGCATGAGGCCGCTGTCGAGATCCCAGTCGAAGCTGCCCATACGGTTCAGGGCGAGACTGAGGTCCGGGTGGGCGGGCCAGTCGTCCGGGAGTGACAGGGCACCCGCTACCCGATCATCCATGCGCGTCACTCTGCCACCATTTGTCCGATTCTTCGAGTGAGCCGTCCACCAGGTGAACGTGCGATGGAACACATTTACGGGACGTTCGGCCGAGGCGATTCCCCGGGGATTCCGGGAGATCCCATGAGCCGGCAAAAGTGCGGGGCACCGGATATCGCCGCAGAACACCGCCCCGCTCCGAAAGCGGGCAGGTCCAGCGGCTAACGTGTGCGTCGGGCGGAGTAAGTCAAGCCTTACCACGGCCCGCCCTGCCTCTGTTCGTCCGTCCTAAGGAACAGCCCTCCATGACACGCCCCGTCCGCGTAGCCATCGTCGGAGCCGGTCCCGCCGGAATCTACGCAGCGGACGCGCTGCTTAAATCCGATGCCGCCGTCGAGCCGGGCGTCTCCATCGACCTGTTCGAGCGGATGCCCGCCCCCTTCGGCCTGATCCGTTACGGCGTGGCACCGGACCACCCGCGGATCAAGGGCATCGTGCAGGCCCTGCACCAGGTCCTGGACAAGCCGCAGATCCGGCTCTTCGGGAACGTCGACTACCCGAACGACATCGGCCTGGACGAACTGCGCTCCTTCTACGACGCGGTCATCTTCTCCACCGGCGCCGACGCCGACCGCGCGCTCGACATACCCGGCGGCGACCTGGACGGCTCGCACGGCGCCGCCGACTTCGTCTCCTGGTACGACGGACACCCCGACGTCGCGCGCACCTGGCCGCTGGAGGCCGAGAAGGTCGCCGTGCTGGGCGTCGGCAACGTGGCCCTGGACGTCGCCCGCATCCTCGCCAAGACCGCCGACGAGCTGCTGCCGACCGAGATCCCGGCCAACGTCTACGACGGTCTCAAGGCCAACAAGGCGCTGGAGGTCCACGTCTTCGGGCGGCGCGGCCCGGCCCAGGCGAAATTCAGCCCGATGGAGCTGCGGGAGCTGGACCACTCGCCGAACATCGAGGTCATCGTCAACCCCGAGGACATCGACTACGACGCGGGCTCGATCGAGACCAGGCGGGGGAACAAGCAGGCCAACATGGTCGCCTCCACACTGGAGAACTGGGCGATCCGCGATGTCGGCGACCGGCCGCACAAGCTCTTCCTGCACTTCTTCGAGTCCCCGGTGGAGATCCTCGGCGAGGACGGCCAGGTCGTCGGCCTGCGCACCGAGCGCACCGAGCTGGACGGCACCGGCAACGTGAAGGGCACCGGCCGGTTCAACGACTGGGACGTGCAGAGCGTCTACCGCGCGGTCGGCTACTACTCGCAGGAGCTGCCCAAGCTCCCGTTCGACGTGGCGTCCGGCACCGTTCCGCACGCCGCCGGGCGGGTGCTCGCCGGCGGCGAGCCGATGGAGTCGGTGTACGTCACCGGCTGGATCAAGCGCGGCCCGATCGGCCTGATCGGGCACACCAAGGGCGACGCCAACGAGACCGTCGCCTGTCTGCTGGAGGACCACTCCACCGGCCGGCTGCCCGCCCCGGCGCAGCCCGAGCCGGCGGCCGTGACCGAGTTCCTGGAATCCCGTGGCATCCGCTACACCACCCGTGAGGGCTGGTACCGCCTGGACGCCCACGAGCGCGCCCTGGGCGAGGAGCAGGGCCGCGAGCGGGTCAAGGTCGTGGAGCGCGAAGCCATGCTGGACGCCTCGGAGCCCGGCAACTGACACCACGGCGAAGGCCCCGGAACACCCCCGTGCGGGGTGTTCCGGGGCCTTCGCCGTGAACCGGGAACCGGACGGCCCTGTTCCGCGGGCGTCAGCGGCCCTGCAGCGCCTTGACGTTGTCGCCGAAGGTCCAGCCCTTCGAGCCGTCCCAGTTCAGGGACCAGGTCATCAGGCCCTTGAGGCTGCCGCCGTAGTGGTTCCAGGCCTGTGCGACGAGGTTCGGTGCCATATGACCGCCGCCGGCACCCGGCTGGGCGGGCAGACCCGGCACCTGCTTGTCGTAGGGCACCCTGATGGTGGTGCCCTGAATGACGAGCCCCTTGTCCAGACAGTCCGTCTGCGCCGTGAAGCCCTCGACGGTGCCGGCGGAGTACGAGTCGCCCGCGCAGCCGTACATGCTGCCGTTGTAGTACTGCATGTTCAGCCACCAGAGCCGGCCGTTGTCCGCGTACTTCTTCACGATGGGCAGGTACGCGCCCCAGATCGAGCCGTACGTGATGCTGCCGCCGGTGACATAGGCCGTCTCCGGCGCCATGGTCAGGCCGAAGTTGGACGGCATCTGCGCGAGGACGCCGTCGATGATGCGGATCAGGTTGGCCTGCGAGGCGGACAGCTGGTTGATGATTCCGCTGCCCGTCAGGCCGGTCTCGATGTCGATGTCGATGCCGTCGAAGTTGTACTTCTTCAGAATCGGCACCACCGTCTCGACGAAGCGGTCGGCGACCGTGCTCGAACTGAGGTCGATTCCTGCGGTGGCACCGCCGATGGACATCAGGGTGGTGAGCCCGGACGCCTTGGCCTGGCACATCTCGGCCGGGGTCGGGACCTTCACCGTCGAGTCCATCCCGTCCTCCCACAGGACGGTGCCGTCCGAAAGGATCACCGGGAAGGCCGCGTTGATGACGTTGTAGCCGTGCTGCGGTATCCGGCTGTCGGTGACCGGTATCCAGCCCAGCGGCGGGTGCACACCGTTGGACGCGCCGTCCCAGTTCTCCCAGTAACCCTGGAGCACCTTGCCCGACGGCTTCGACTTGACCGCGCAGGTGTCCTCCTGCGCGGAGCTCGGAGTGGCCGCGACCAGCATCTGTACGATGCACGCCGCCGCGAGACCGGCCCCCAGCAGCCGTGACGTGCGACCGAACATGACGGACCCCTCCCTGAATTGGCATGCCCCTGACAATTCATGACGGGGCCACGCATGCGCTCAACGTAAAGTGGTCCAGACCTTCCGTCAATAGGTCTGGACCAAAAGCGGTGGCCTCGGCCCACGGCCCGCCACAAACGGCGTCACCCGCCCGGCTACGCGAGCAACCCCGGCCCACACACCGGGGCGGCAGCATTCCACCACCCCTCCCCCATGGTGAAGCCGGAGCCCGACCGTCGCATTTCCGCACTCCGGGCCCGCTTTGCGGCGAGTCCCGGCCGGAGTTTGAATACAGGTTCGGGCACGGCACGTTTCCGGGTGCGCACGCACCAAGGCGAAGGAGACCTCCATGGCCGCACACGCCTCACAGCCCTTCGACCCCACCCGCGTCGTCCATCTGTCCGGCCGCTTCGCGCCGGTGACCGAAGAGGTGGACGAGGCCGGACTCCAGGTGGTGGGCGAACTGCCGGCCGAGCTCGACGGACTGTTCCTGCGCAACGGCCCCAACCCCCGCTTCACCCCGATCGGTTCGTTCCTCTACCCGATCGACGGGGACGGCATGCTGCACGGGGTCTGGATCACAGGCGGACAGGCGCGCTACCGCAACCGTTTCGTCCGCACACCCGCCGTACTCGCCGAGGAACGCGCGGGGCGAGCCCTGTGGGGCAGAATCGAGTCCATGATCACCCCTCAGGTTCCGGATGTGGAGCCGGAGTTGGCCGGGACGTTCCGCGACCTTCCGGACATCAACGTGGTACGCCACGCAGGGCGCCTGCTGGCCCTCGCCGAGTCCGGCATCCCGTTCCGCATCACGCCGGAACTGGAGACGGCCGGCAAGGAGACGTTCGGGGGCGCGCTGCCCGCCGGTATCACCGCCCACCCGAAGACCGATCCGGTCACCGGCGAGATGCTGGTCTTCTGCTACGGCCTCGAACCGCCCTACCTCACCTGGTCGGCCATCGATCCCAGCGGCACCGTGGGCGGCGGCCCCACCCCGGTCGACGGGCTCGACGAACCGATGATGATCCACGACATGGCGCTGACCACGAGGTTCCTGGTGATCGTGCTGGCACCGGTGTTCTTCGACATAGCCGCGGCGATGAGCGGCGGTTCCATGATCGACTGGCGGCCGGACCGAGGCACCCGGGTGGCCCTGGTCCCCGCGACGGCGGACCGGTGCGATGGGCGTCCGACGAGGCCTTCCGGCTGTGGCACACGGTCAACGCGTACGACACCGGACCCGACGGCGGTGACGTCGTACTGGACTACGTGCAGTGGTCCCACCTCTCCCTGGGCGCGCCGGACGCTTCGCAGGCACCCAGCACCTCCGCCCTGGTCCGAGCGGTCATCGATCCCGTCGCCGGCACGATGCGCCGGACCGTGCTCGACGCCAGGATGGAACTCCCCCGCACGGACGACCGGTTGATCGGCCGACGGCACCGACAGCTGGCCGTGGCAGCGGATTCCGGCAACCCGGACCTGCTGCCGGGTGAGTTCGACGCGCTGCGCTGGTACGACGGCGGGGACACCTCGGGCACGAGTACGGAGTGGCGGGCAGGGGACCTCTCCGTAGGCGAGCCGGTCTTCGCGCCCTCCCCGGGCAGCGGCCCCGGGGAGGGCGGCCACTGGATGACGTACGCCACCGACCGGACCGACGACAGCAGCTGGCTCCTCGTCATCCCCGCCGACGACCTCGCCTCCGGTCCGGTCGCCCGGGTGCGGATCCCGGTGCGGGTACCGCTCGGCCTCCACGGGAACTGGCTGCCGACGCAGGAGTGAGGCCGCCGCCCGGCAGGGGGCGCGTCCGTGCGGCCGTGGGCGTGCCCGATACCTGGTGAGCCGCTCACGTCTGAGCTGCCGGAAGCGACGGGGAGCGGATCGGCGCCATGTCGCGCGGCAGTCGCGGCGAGTGCGCCGCAGGGCGGGCCCGAACCGTCAGTCGCTGTTCACCGACCGGATCATCGCCACCCCGGTCGTCCTGCGGCTCCGGCTTCCTCGCGCAGCTCCGCGATGGACGTCTGCGGTTCGTCCGTCATCGGCGGCACCGGGCCCGGCGGCTCGTCCGGTTGGGCGGGGGTGCCGGGCGGTTCGTCCGTCGGGGGCTCCGGGAACGGTTCGGGGTATCCGTCCGACGGCGTACCGGTCGGCGTCGGGCAGTCCGTCGGCGCCGGCACGGCGGTCGGTCCGTCCGTCGCCGCGACGGCCTCGCCGGGCGGTGTCGGGACGCGGGGAGTCGGGCAGTCCCCGGGCGCGGGTACGGAGAGCGACGGACTCGGTGTCGCCGGACTCTCCGGCTTCTTCGGCTTCACCGGGGGCATGTCGGGCAGCGGCCCGGTGATGTCGGTGCCGGGAGCGTAGGGCGGTGGCACCTCGGGGGTGTGGTCGCGGGCACCCTGGTCACCGACCGGCCGCTCCAGCCAGCTGTTGTGATCGGCGTCGACGACGACCAGATCCGTGACGGCCTTCGCGGCGGGTACGACGGTGATGATCCGCGCCGGGTCGTAGCCCGGCCACCTCTCGCCCCTTACGCCCTCGGCGTCCCCCGCACCGGCGGGCCGGCTCAGCGGATTGCCGCAGGCACACCGGACACGCGGAAGGCCATGACTGTCCACCATCACCGCGGTACCGGCCTGCAGCACGGACCGCACCGTGGTGGCGGAGCCCGCACGGAAGCCGTGGCTGTCCACCCGGGTATCGGCACGCAGCACCACCGGCGTCAGACCGCGCAGGAAGTCGGGGACACCGGTCCGGGGCACACCGGCTGCGCGCGCGAAGGCCTCTTCCCTGGCCGGGTCGTCCGCGAGGAGGCGGATCTGCTGCCGGACATCGCAGGAGGCCACGGAGCGGGTGCCCCCGTAGAGGCCGGGAGTCGATCCGGGAAGGGTGTGCGGGGCCCCGCTCCCCGGCGCCGAGGACCGCGGCGCCCGCGTCCGCGGCGACGAGGGCGGCGCGGCTCCGGCCGGTTCCGCGGTCGACGCGGTGAAGGGGTCCGCCCCCCTCGCGGCAGCCGGCTGGAGCAGCACCTCCTCGGCGTCGGCCGTCCCCTCGGTGCCCCGGCCGCCGCCCACGGTCTCCCGTGCGCACCCCGCGATGACGAGAATGCCGGCGGACAGTGCGGCGAGCACGGCGCGGCGCATGCGTATCGGTGCGTGCACGAAGAGGTCTCCTGCCTGGTCACCGGTCCCGGGTGGTCCCCCCATGTCTGCCGCAGTTCCTCCTCCCCCGCAAGCCGGCGGCCCACCGTGTACGCCAGTCCCCGGAGGACGGGCGAACATCGTATTGAACACGTTCAAGAAAGGCTCTAGAGTCGCCGTCGACAGCACTTGAACACGTTCAAGACGGGGGTGTGGTCATGTCGGTCCTGGTGGGGCTGATCGTGATGCTGGGCATGCTGGTGATCGTGCCCGCCGGACTGCGACTGGCGGACATCCCGGAGCTGGAACGGATGCGACGGCTGTGGCCCGTCTTCGCCGTACCGGGAGCCGTCGCGCTCTGGCTGCCGCGCGGGCCGGCCGCCACCGTCCTGGCCCTCGGCTACGGGCTCGGCGCCGCGATCCTCGCCCTGCACGCCCCGGCCCGGGTCGTCCGGCGCCCGCAGCCGCTGCTGTCGTGGCGCACAGCACCCGCCGAGGTCGCGCTGTGCACCGCACTGGTGACCCCGGCCGTCGCCGCCACCGCGCTGGTCGCGGAACGCTCGGGGCAGCCCCTGTTCGGCTTCGGCCTCGGCATTCTGGCGCTGACCGTGCCGCACTTCCACTTCGCCGGATTCGCCGCCGCCCTGGTCTCGGGGCTCGTGAGCCGCGTGGCCGACAGCGCGGCGGGCCGGTTCGCCGCGCTGAGCGTGCCGCTGGGCACCCTGTTCGTCCTGATCGGCTACTTCATCGGCGACTGGGCCGAGCTCGCGGGGGCAGTCGTCCTGACAGCGGGAATGTGGACCGTCGCCTTCCTGACCTGGCGCACGGTCCGCCCCGCGGCCCGCGACCGGACCGCCCGGCTGCTGCTCACCACCTCGGCCGCCGTGCTCGCCGCGACCATGGTGCTCGCCCTGAGCTGGGCGCTCGGCGAGGCCACCGGCCTCCCCCATCCCAGCCTGACCTGGATGGCCGCCACACACGGCATGGGCAACGCACTGGGCTTCGCGCTCTGTTCGCTGCTCGCCTGGCGGCGCCTGACCCACCGCACCGCCCACGAAGGAAGGACCGCATGAGCACCCTCACGTATCCGGAGGCGGGCGCCACCCGGCTCGGCCCGCTCCCCGACGGCTACAACCATCTGCACCACCGCACCCGGATCGGTCGCGGCCGCGCCGACTTCGAGGCCGCCGGGGCCGCGATCACCGAGTTCCGCATGCACCGCGCCTCCGGAGTCCGGGTCAGGGCCTCGGCGCCACGCGCCGAGCCCGGTGCGTCCGTTCGGGTGGCACTGGGAACCGGACCGTTCCGGCTCACCGCGCCCTGCCAGGTCATCTGGGCCGAGTACGGCGTGGAGCGCATCGGATTCGCGTACGGAACGCTCACCCGTCACCCCGAGCGCGGCGAGGAGTGCTTCGTGGCCGAGCTCGCGGACGACGGTGCGGTCTCGTTCACCGTGATGGCGTTCAGTCGGCCCGCCAGCTGGTACACCCGGCTCGCCGGACCACTCGTACCGCTGGCCCAGCGCTGGTACGCGCGCCGGCTCGGCCGTACGCTGCGCCGGATCGTCGCGGAGGGTCACGCCGCCCGGAACTGAGCCGACGGGCCGATACTGGAGGTGATGGACTGGTTCACCGCGGACGGGTACTGGCTCGGCCGGCTCCTCTTCCAGAAGGGCCTGGCCGTCATCTATCTGGCCGCCTTCCTCACCGCCGCGCTCCAGTTCCGGGCGCTGATCGGCGAGCGCGGCATGCTGCCCGCGTCCGAGGTGCTGCGGCGCACGGACTGGCGCACCGCACCCGGACTCTTCCGTCTCCACTACTCCGACCGGTTCTTCGCCCTGGTCGCCTGGTCCGGCTGTGCGCTCGCCGTCGCTCTGCTCGCGGGCGCGGACCGCTTCCTGCCTCTGTGGGGGGCCATGATCCTTTGGGCCCTGCCCTGGGCGCTGTACCTGTCGATCGTGCAGATCGGCGGCGCCTGGTACGGATTCGGCTGGGAGTCGCTGCTCCTGGAGACGGGTTTCCTCGCCCTCTTCCTCGGCAACGCGGGCACAGCGCCACCGGTGCTCGTGCTGTGGCTGCTGCGCTGGGTGCTGTTCCGGGTGGAGTTCGGCGCCGGGCTGATCAAGATCCGCGGGGACGCCTGCTGGCGCAAGCTGACCTGCCTGTACTTCCACCACGAGACCCAGCCGATGCCGGGACCCCTCAGCTGGTTCTTCCACCGCCTCCCCCGGCCCCTGCACCGCGCCGAGGTGGCGGCCAACCATGTGACCCAGCTCCTGGTGCCGGTCCTGCTCTTCACTCCGCAGCCGGTCGCGAGCATCGCGGCGGGCCTGATGACCGTCACCCAGCTGTGGCTGGTGCTGTCGGGCAACTTCGCGTGGCTCAACTGGCTGACGATCGCCCTCGCCCTGTCGGCCGTCGACTGGTCCCCGGTCAGCGGACCGCCCGCACAGGCAGGCGCGCCGCTCTGGTACGAAGTGGTGGTCATCGCCGTCACGGCCCTGGTCGTGGTCCTCAGCTACCGCCCGGCCCGCAATCTGCTCTCGCGCCGGCAGGTGATGAACCGCTCCTTCGACCCACTGCACCTGGTCAACACCTACGGTGCGTTCGGCAGCATCAGCCGGGTCCGGATGGAGGTGGTCGTCGAGGGCACCGAGGAACAGGTGATCCGCCCGGAAACCGTATGGCGGGAGTACGGATTCCGGGGCAAGCCGGGTGATCCGCGACGGCTGCCGCGCCAGTTCGCCCCCTACCATCTGCGGCTCGACTGGATGATGTGGTTCGCCGCGCTTTCGCCCGCGTACGCCCGGCCCTGGTTCGGGCCGTTCGTGGAGCGGCTGCTGGAGAACGACCGGGACACGCTGCGGCTGCTGCGGCACAACCCGTTCCCCGGCGATCCGCCGGCCCACGTCCGCGCCCGTGTGTACCACTACCGTTACACGACCTGGCGCGAACTGAGGGCCACCGGATGCTGGTGGCACCGCACCTACGTACGGGAGTTCCTGCGCCCGACCCCGGCGGGCCCGCCCCCGCCCGGCGCGGCAGGGCGGCCCTGAGAACCGGAACCATGCCCGCCGGTCCGGTGACCGGTCGTCCTCGCCGGTCCGGTTACCGGTCGTCCTCGCGGTTCCGCAGCAACGTACTGATCTGCTTGACGAGTTCGTCGTCCTCGGATGCGGGCTTGCCGGACACCAGCGCGCCGAGGCGCTCGGCGGTCTGGAAGTCGTACGCGCGCTCCCCCACCTCGCCGGGAACGTTGGCGTACTCCTCCTTGGCGCGGAAACCGACGGTCAGGTCCACGGCCTTGGCGATGAGCCAGGTGAGGATGAACGAGAACGCGATCACCGAGACGATGGCGACGAGCTGCTTGCCGAGCAGCCCCCAGCCGCCGCCGTAGAAGAGCCCCTCCTTGCCGCTGACGCGCGCGGTGGCGAAGAGCCCGACCATGATCAGGCCGATCAGCCCGCCGACACCGTGCACTCCCACCACGTCGAGCGTGTCGTCCACGTTGAAGCGGTACTTGAGTGTGATCGCGAAGGCGCACACCGCGCCGACGACGAGACCGGTGATGACCGCGCCCAGCGTGTCGACCTCGCCACAGGCGGGGGTGATGGCCACCATGCCCGCGACGGCGGACGAGACCACGCCCATGGTGGTGACCTTGCCGGTGCGCCACTTCTCCACCAGCGGCCAGGTGACCATGGCGCCGGCCGCTCCGAGCTGGGTGTTGATGAAGGCCGCGGCGGCGGTTCCCTGATCGGTCAGCGCGGAACCGGAGTTGAAGCCGAACCAGCCGAACCAGAGAAGGCCCACACCGATGACCACGAGCGGGATGTTGTTGGGGCGTTCCTCGCGGCGGGCGAAGTCCCGCGGCGCGCGGAGCACGAGGGCGACGGCAAGGCCTGCGACGCCCGAGTTGAGTTCCACCGGCAGACCGCCGGCGAAGTCGAGGGCGCCGAGATGCTTCACGATCCAGCCGTCCGTGTCGAACACCCAGTGTGCGATGGGGATGTAGACGATGAGCAGCCACAGCACGACGAACACGAGCCACCCCCTCATCGTGGCGCGGTCGGCGATGGAACCGCTGACCAGCGCCACCGTGATGATGGCGAAGCCCATCTGGAAGGTGCTGTAGATGTAGGTCGGGATCGCGCCGGTCAGCGTGTTCAGTTCGATGTCGTGCATGAACACGTGATCCAGGTTCCCGATGATTCCGGCGCCGCCGACGTCGGGGCCGAACGCCAGGGTGTATCCGATGACCCACCAGACGAGGGTGCCGAAGGCCAGCGCGGCGAAGCTCATCTTGATCATCATGAGCACGTGCCGGGTGCGCACCATGCCGCCGTAGAAGAAGGCGAGCCCTGGCGTCATCAACAGCACCATGGCAGTGGCGGCGAGGAGCCAGGCGGTGTCCCCGGAGTCGTACGCGGCCGGCATCGGCGCGGGAGCGGTGTTCATCGGCGGATCCTCGTGTGGGTCGTCGGGGAGGTGTCAGGGCTTGCGGAGGTCGGGCGCGGGATGGCCGGTCAGCAGGCGGCGTGCGGCCTGGCGGACGGCTTCGTGAGCGGCGGCGACCTGGACCGGGCTGTCGTCCAGCAACCGCACCCAGGCTCCGCAGTCCCGGGGCAGGACGCTCACCCCGTACAGGACACCGAGCCCGGCGAGTGCGTCGTGCAGGGCGTCGGCGAGTTCGGTGGCGGGTACCCGGTCGGTCACGGCGAAGAGAGAGGCGACATGGTCGTGACCGGCGAACACCCCGGGGCCGAGCGCTCCTTCACCCTGCCTGCCGGGGGCCAGGCGCAGGGTGTCGACGGCCAGCAGCGTGCCGTCCGGCCGGCTGATGCGCAGGTCGGTGGCGAGCACCCGGTAGGCGTGCCGTTCACCGCGGGCGAGCCGTCCGGCGGTGACGGTCTCGCCGACGACGACGGTGGCACCGGGTGCGACCGTCACCTCGGTGCGCTGGTAGAAGCGGGCGTCCCTGAACGGGATCAGCGGGTCCGGCAGATACTCGACGTAGCTCCCGGGATCCGCCGTCAGGTGCACCCGCTGGCTCGCGTAGTCGTGCTCCATCCGGAAGACCTTGGTGGCCGCCTGGGTCGTCAGATGGACCTGGGTGTCCGGTCCGCAGCGGAAGTCCATCCGGTAGCGGTCCGCCTGGGCGATGCCGCCGCCGGTCGCCATCATGTAGACGTAGCTCATGCCCGGCATCCCGGGGTCGATCCACAGCGGCCGCATGATCTGCAGGGGCGTCTTCTGGTAGCGCTCGACGAGTTCGGTGCGCTCGCCCCGTACCGCGAAGGCCAGGTCGAGGATGCCGACCTTGGCCGGGGATCCGGGGGCCAGCGTGTCCGGCGCGGAGGCCAGCGCCGCCACGTCCGGTGGGACACGGACCACCGCGTAGTACTCCTCGGCGAGCCGGTCGGCGCGGGGACGGAACGGGGCGAGCCGCATGTCAGATCAGCACCTTGCGGCGCGATTCGAGATAGACCGCGATGTCGTCGATGCCCACGCCGGTGAGGCAGTCGGTGAGGACCACGGGGCGGTCGTCCCGCACCCGGTGGGCGTCGGACTCCATGACGTCGATGTCCGTGCGCACGTACTTGGCGATGTCGATCTTGTTGATGACGAGGAGGTCCGAGTCGGTGATGCCGGGGCCGCGCTTGCGGGGCATCTTCTCGCCCTCCGCCGTGTCGAGGACGAAGATGAAGAGGTCCACCAGGGCGGGGCTGAACGTCAGGGTGAGGTTGTCGCCGCCGGACTCGTAGAGCAGCGTGTCGGTGTCCGGGAAGCGCTCCAGCATCTCCGCGCCGGCCGCCAGGTTCATCGTGGGGTCGTCGCGCACGGCGGTGTGCGGGCAGGCGCCCGTCTCGACACCGACGACCCGCTCGGGTTCGAGGACCCCGGCGAGCGTGCGGCGGACGTGCTGGGCGTCCTCCTGCGTGTAGATGTCGTTGGTGATGACGGAGGGGCGGCGGCCTCGTTCGATCAGGACCGGGACCAGTGCCTCGATGAGCGCCGTCTTGCCGGATCCGACGGGTCCGCCGATACCGACTCGCAGTACGTTGTCGTCCATGGTTCTCCCTGTGTGATGCGTGTGGTGGATGTCAGCTGGCGAAGAGCCGGGCCTCGGCGCGTTCATGACGGCCCGACATGATGTCCGAGGCGAAGACGGTGGCTCCCACATCGTCGAGTTCACGTCGCAGAGCGGCCTCGACGGTCTTCTCGATGACGGGTGCGGCGCCTCTGATCAGCGTCTGCGTCGTACGGTGGTCGGTCAGCCGCAGTCGCAGGGCAGCGCCCGCGAAGCTGACGCAGAACGCGAACAGATCGGCTGCGACGGCCTGCCGGACCGGGACGCCGGTCGCCGCGTAGATGACCCCGGCCGCCACCGCCTGGGTACCGGGGGCCTCGCGCCGCACAACCCGGCCGAAGTAGTCGCCGATCTCCGGCCGGCCGAAGACCTCCTGGCCCAGGTCCAGGAGCTGACGGCCGGTCCGGGTGGCCGCCTGGCGCATCTCCCGTCCCAGTTTGGTGGCCAGGAGATGCTCGTCGATCCGGACGACGGCCGCCGGGTCACCGGCCGCCGTCGCACGGTGGGCGAGGGCCAGCGCGGTGGCGTCGGCAGGGCCGACGCCGTGCAGCAACAGGTCCTCCAGCAGCAGCGGCAGGCTGTCGGAGTCGACTGCCCCGGCCTGCGCGAACCCTTCCAGGCTGTGCGACAGCGTGTAGAAGCCGCTCGGGAACGCGGAGTCGGTCAGCTGGAGGCTGACCAGCAGCGGTCCGAGACCCGTGCCGGTCGCGCTCACCGCGGCCGCGGTCTCCGCGGAGGTGTCGCCCTCATTGCGGTACATCGGCCCTAGACCAGGAAGTAGAGATGGTTGAGGGGCAGCTTTTCGGCCGGGTCGATGGTGGCGACCTTGCCGTTGAGCGAGACCTTGAACGTCTCGGGGTCGACCTGGATGTCGGGCAGGGCGTCGTTGCGGACCATGTTGTGCTTGCCGATGGTGCGGGTACGCCGTACCGGCAGAACCGTACGGTCCAGGCCGAGTGCGGCCGGCACACCGGCGGCGATGCCCGCCTGGGACATGAAGGTGGCGTGGGTGGCCTGCATGGCCTTGCCGTACTGTCCGAACATCGGCCGGTAGATGACGGGCTGCGGCGTCGGCAGCGAGGCGTTGGGGTCTCCCATCTGCGCCCAGGAGATGATGCCGCCCTTGATCACCATCTTCGGCTTGGCGGCGAAGGAGTGGATGGGCCAGAGGACGATGTCGGCGATCTTGCCCTTCTCGATCGATCCCACGTAGTCGGAGATGCCCGAGGCGATCGCCGGGTTGATGGTGACCTTGGCGAGATAGCGCAGGACCCGCTGGTTGTCGTTGCGGGCCGAGTCGCCCTCCAGCGTGCCGAGCTTGTCCTTGCAGTGGTGCGCGGTCTGGAAGGCACGCGTGACGGACTCCCCGATACGGCCCATGGCCTGGGAGTCGGAGGAGAACATGCTGATCACACCGAGGTCGTGCAGCACCGACTCGGCGGCGATGGTCTCGGCCCTGACCCGGCTGTCGGCGAAGGAGACGTCCTCGGGGATGTCATGGCTGAGGTGGTGGCAGACCATGACCATGTCGAGGAGCTCGTCCACCGAGTTCACCGTGTACGGCAACGTCGGGTTGGTCGAGGACGGCAGGATGTTCGGCTCGCCGGCCACGCGCAGGATGTCGGGGGCGTGACCGCCGCCCGCTCCCTCGCTGTGGAAGGTGTGAATGGCCCGGCCGTCGATGGCGGAGCGGGTGTCCTCGAAGAATCCGCTCTCGTTCAGGCTGTCGGTGTGGATGGAGACCTGGACATCGTGCTGGTCGGCGACGTTCAGCGCGTTGTCGATGACGGCCGGGGTGGCGCCCCAGTCCTCGTGCACCTTGAGTCCGCAGGCCCCGGCGACGACCTGCTCGTTGAGCGCCTCCGGCAGGCTGCCGTTGCCCTTGCCCATGATGCCGATGTTGACAGGCATGGTCTCGGCGGCCTGGAGGAGCTTGCCGATGTTGTACGGGCCGGGGGTGCAGGTGGTGCCGTTGGAACCGTCCGACGGGCCGGTGCCGCCTCCGATGAGGGTGGTGATCCCGTTGGTCAGCGCCTGCTCGGCCTGTTGCGGAGCGATCAGGTGGACGTGGGTGTCGATGGCGCCCGCGGTGGCGATGAGGTGCTCCCCCGCGATGGCCTCCGTGCCGGGGCCGATGACCAGGTCCGGGTCGACGTTGTTCTGTGTCTGAGGGTTGCCGGACTTGCCGATGCCGACGATGAAGCCGTTCTTGATGCCGATGTCGCACTTGACGACGCCCACGACCGGGTCGATGACGACGACGTTGGTGATCACGGTGTCGAGTGCGCCCTGGGCAGCGGTGGCCTGCGGGTCGGCGGCCATGCCGTCACGCATGGTCTTGCCGCCGCCGTAGACGACCTCGTCGCCGTACAGGCCCTCGCTGTAGTCCTTCTCGACCTCGACGACGAGGTTGGTGTCGGCGAGGTGGAAGCGGTCGCCGACCGTCGGGCCGAACATGTCGGTGTACTGCTTGCGGGGCAGGATGGGCATCAGCGCGAACCCTTCTTCTTTTCCTTGGTGGCCTTGGAGCCCTTGGAGTCCTTTGCGGCACGGCCGCCGCCGGATGTGCCGCCCTGCGCACCCTCGAAGCCCTGCTCAATGGCCTTGCGGACGGCCTCGACGCGGGCGGGGTGGGAGGCGAGGCTGCCGTTGAGCAGTCCGCTGAAGCCGACGAGACGGCCGGTTCCGGCGTACGCGCACAGCTCCACCTCGCGCGAGCCGCCGGGCTCGAACCGTACGGAGGTGCCGGCCGCGATGTTGAGGTGCATCCCGAGCGTCTCCTGGCGGTCGAACGACAGTGCCGAGTTGACCTCGAAGAAGTGGTAGTGGGAACCGACCTGCACGGCACGGTCCCCGGTGTTGCTCACGGTGACCTTCAGCGTGCGGCGGCCCGCGTTCAGCTCGATGGGTCCCTTGCCGTACAGATATTTCTGACGGAACGTCATGCGATGCTCCTGATGGCTCGGTCCGCACCGGTGGCGGACGGGTGGTGGTGCGTGTGCAGAGGCCCGGGACCGTGCTCATGGCCCGGATCGTGGTGGTGGCCGTGCCCGTGCTCATGGCCCGCGCCCGGGGCGTGGGTGTGCGTGTGGTCATGTCCCTCGCCGGGCGGGTGCGTGTGGGAGTGGCCGTGGTTGTCGGCGGCGGTCAGTCCGGCGGCGACGCCGTCGTCCCCGTGCTCGCTCCAGCGCCGTCGCGCGTCGGCGACCCGCTCGGCGAGAACGCGTCGCAGTGCGGACGCCGGGACCAGTGGCTCCGCCCGGTCGACGGACACCGTTCGCGCACCGGCCGCGTCGGGCACATCCGGCAGCGCGAACGCGGCCGGCAGCAGCGTCACCCGTTCCGCACCGAGCAGCCCGCAGCGCCGGACGCCCTCGGCCGGGTCCGGGGCACCCCCGCTGAACGCCACCTCGACGAGGCCCCGTCGGCCGTGGCGTCGTACCAGCGCCGCGATCCGGTACAGCTCGGCGTCCTCGAACGGATCGCCTGCCGGGGCGGTGACCAGCAGCGCGGAGCTCGCGGGCACCCGGCCCGCCGCCGCCCGCAGCCACGCGACCAGGTGCTGCGCGGTACCGAACGGCTCGGCCAGCACGGTGGCGCCGCGTTCACCGGCGGGGACGGCACGGAGCGTCCTGGCCGCGTCCGCGACGAGTCCGGGGTCGCGGCCCAGCGTCATCGGGACGACCACGGCCGCCGTGTCCCCGCGCCGGTGCGCGGCGACGCTCCGGAACAGTTCGCGCCCGCTGGACACGATGCTGACCCCGGCGTCGACGACGCCCTCCAGCGCACGCCCGTGGGCGGATTCGTGGCCGCACACGGCGATGACGGCGACGGGCTCGGCCACGGGTCAGCCGCCGATGGGGTCGTGGCAGGACACGAGCTTGGTCCCGTCCACGAAGGACGCCTCGACCTGCAACAGGCCGAGCATTTCCCGTACACCGTCCATGGTGTCGGTCTCGGCCACGACATGGCGGCCCAGTTCCATGCAGTCCGCGACGCTCTTGCCGTCGCGGGCCGCCTCCAGGATCGCCTCGGTGATGAGCGCCACCGACTCGCTGTAGTTCAGCTTGAGGCCGCGGCCCTGGCGCTTGCGGGCCAGGTCGGCCACCACATAGACGAGCAGTTTGTCGATCTCGCGAGGTGCGAGGTTCATCGTGAGTACCTTCCTCGGTGGTGATGCGGGGCTGGGGGGCGGGAGGTCCGGTGCGGGCCGCGAGCGGTCACTCGCTCCGGCGCAGGCGGGGCAGGAGAGGAACGGCCGCCATCAGCACCCAGGTGGTGAGGATGAACGGCCAGGTGAAGGTGTGACCGCCGAACGGCTTGAAGAAGGAGGTCAGCGACGCGGTGAGGCCGGTGGTCACCGCCGCGCCGAAGAGGGCGTAGGCCCCGTTCCAGACCGTGTTGGCCATGAAGACGGCACCGACGGCGATGGCCACGAGCACCGCGTTGTACCCGTAGATGCCGTTGGCGATGAGCGCCGTGGGCGCTCCCAGCAACCACGCGGCGATGATCCCGACCACGCTGCCCGCCGCCGCGTAGAGGACGACACGCAGGCCCGCCAGGGCCAGGCCGACGAGCATGATCAGTCCGACGTACCAGCTCTCGACCAGGAAGATCTGCGAGACGTTGTTGAAGAACGCGTGCCACAGGACGTCCCACGACATCGCGGTGTCACCGCTGGTGGTGCTGGAAACGGAGGACGGGGCGCCGTGCCAGACCCGCTCGAACGACGGTGCTCCGACCACCATCACTCCGGAGACCAGGCAGAAGGGCGCGGTCAGGGGGGTGAGCCCGTAGGGGGTGAGGAAGGTGCCCAGAGCCGCCATCAGAAGGGTGCACATGATGGCGCCGACGACGGTCAGCACGTAGGTGGCCGGGTGGTTGCCCAGCGAGGAGACGAGCGCGATGCCCGTGAGGCAGCCCGCATATCCCTGGAGGCCGAGCGCGATACCCGCCCGGTCGACAGCGAGGGCGTAGGCGGTCGCGGTGGCGATGAGTGTGCCGAGCGTGGCGAAGAGGCCGGTCTCCCAGCCCGCGACCCACAGCGCGACCAGGATCGCCACACCTGTCAGCAGGGCGGGCTGGAGGTCGACCTGTCCGAAGCCCCTCAGGGCCGCCAGGATGTATGCGGACGGCTGACGCTTCTCCAGCCGCCGGACGATTTCCGGCTCGGCGATGGGCAAGGCGGGCTCCAACGGCTCGGCGGTGATGAGCCCTTCCGGCCGGCAGGCCGGAGGGGCTCACCCCTTACACCCATATCAAGACACGGAGTGACTGAGATGTCGCGTTATGTGATGTCCGGATTGGTCCAGTCAGGTACGGGGGCACCATGGACGGCGCGCTCCGCCCGAGCCGCCCTGGACCGGTTCCGTAGATTCGCGGAATGTCCCTAAAGATGCGTTTGCACCATCACAGCCACCCCGATCACCATCCCGGAGTGCAGTTGACGGTCGTGGGCGCCGTCGCGGTCGGCGGCGCCGCCGGAGCCGCGGCCCGGTACGGCGCCGAGCGCCTGTGGCCGACCGGCACGACGGCCTTCCCCTGGACGATCCTGCTGATCAACACGGCGGGCTGTTTCCTCATGGGCGTCCTGATGGTCACCCTGAAGCTGCGCTTCCCGGGCGCACCCCGGCTGATCAGTCCGTTGCTGGGCACGGGTGCGCTCGGCGGGTTCACCACGTTCTCGCACTACACGGACAACGTGCGGCAGCTGTTCGAGAACGATCAGCCCGGATACGCGGTCGGCTGCCTTCTCCTGACCGTGGTGGCCGCGCTGGCCGCCGTGACCGCCGGCGCGTTCGCGGCCCATTTCGCCTTCGGGCGCTCCTACGGCACAGGAAGTCCCTCATGACCGACTGGCTGCTCGTACTCGCCGGCGGACTGGTGGGGGCACCGCTGCGCTACTGGCTCGGTGTGGACGCGAAATTCCGCCTCCACACCGCGTTCCCCTGGGGCACCTTCGCGGCCAACGCGGGCGCGGCCCTGATCCTCGGCTTCGTCGCGGAATCGGTGTCCGACGGCGAGCTGGGAACCCGGCTGAATCTGCTCCTGGCCACCGGGTTCTGCGGGGCCCTGTCGACCTGGTCGACGTTCTCCTACGAACTTCTCACCCTGACGTCGGCACGCCGGCTGGCGCTGGCGGCGGGATATCTGGTGCTCACCGTAGGGGCGGGGGTCGGGCTCTCGTTCGCCGGGGCCGCCGTCGCGAACGCGGCCTTCTGACCGCCGCGCGCACCGTGGCATGACGGAGCTCCGGCCCCTCCCCTCTTCAGGGGCGGGGCCAGAGCTCGTACGGGAAGCACTCAGTCGACGCCGGGCAGGATGTGCGGCTCGGCGAGGTCGTCCTCGTAACCGGCCAGCCGGATCGGAGCGGACCGGGCCCAGACCTCGATGTTCCGGAGCTTCTCGGGCCTGCGGGCCCGCTCTCCGTACCGTTCGGCCGTTCCCTTTTCGTGCTTCGTCAGTTCTGGTGTCGTCACCGCGCACTCCTTTGTGTCGCGTAGCCCCGGGCGCACCGACACCCCGGCGTCATAGCCGGTGGTCGACCGCCCTTGATGCGGGCAGGGCAGGATCTGTTCGGTCGCGGTGGCGCCGGGTACGGGACGGGACGGCGGCCCGGTTGACGGGCCTGTCCCAGGACGGTCGAGGAACCTTCGTGGATTCCTTGATGACGTCCGTTCCCCTCAGCGTAACCAAATGAGCGCTCCCCTGCTCGATGGACCGTGTGCTCTGGGTCACTTTCAGCCACCCCTCATGGAAAAGACCCGGCCCGGAGAGTTCCCGGACCGGGTCTGTGACCACGGAGCGTGCTGCCAGTGGGCGGGCGTCCTACCAGTTGGCGGGGGCGTAGTCCTTGAGGAAGCAGCCGTACATCGCCTCGCCCGCTTCGCCTCGCACGATCGGGTCGTAGACACGGGCGGCACCGTCGACCAGGTCGAGCGGGGCGTGGAAGCCCTCCTCGGCGAGCCTGATCTTGTCGGGGTGCGGGCGCTCGTCGGTGATCCAGCCGGTGTCGACGGCGGTCATCAGGATGCCGTCCTTCTCGAACATCTCCTGGGCGCTGGTGCGGGTCAGCATGTTCAGCGCCGCCTTCGCCATGTTGGTGTGCGGGTGGCCCGCGCCCTTGTAGCCCCGGCCGAACACGCCCTCCATCGCGGATACGTTGACCACATAGGAGTGCTTGGCGGCGGTCGCGGCCATCGCCGGGCGGAGCCGGCTGATCAGGATGAACGGCGCGGTGGAGTTGCAGAGCTGGACTTCCAGCAGCTCTATCGGTTCGACCTCGTCAACTGTCTGGATCCAGCTGTTGGTGTGATGCAGATCCGGGACGAGTCCGCCCGCGTCGATCGCGGTGCCGGCGGCAATGCGCTCCAGCGAAGCCGATCCGGTCACCAGGGCCAGTTCGGTGACGTCCTGCGCGCTCAGCCCCTCCTTGCGGGCGGCGGGCAGCGCGGCCACACGGTCGACGGAGCCGCTGCCGTAGGTGCCGATCACCTCGGCGGCCGGCAGCTCCCCCGCGGGCAGCGGAGCGGACTCGGCGCCGAGCAGTTCGCTGTACGCCTGCGGCGACCGGCGGACCGTCTGCGCGGCGTTGTTGATCAGGATGTCCAGCGGCCCCTCGGCGGCGACCGAGTCGGCGAGCGCGACGACCTGCGCCGGGTCGCGCAGATCGATGCCGACGATCTTCAGGCGGTGAATCCACTCGTCGCTGTCCTCCATCGCCTTGAAGCGGCGGATCGCGTCGTTGGGGAAGCGGGTGGTGATCGTGGTGTGCGCGCCGTCGCGCAGCAGCCGCAGCGCGATGTACATGCCGATCTTGGCGCGCCCTCCGGTGAGCAGCGCCCGACGGCCGGTGAGGTCGGTGCGGGCGTCGCGCCGGGCGCGGTTCTCGCGTGCGCAGTCCTGGCAGAGCTGGTGGTAGAAGGCGTCGACCTCGACGTATCGCGTCTTGCAGATGTAGCAGGACCTGGGCCGCTGGAGGACACCCGCGATCTCGGAAGCGGCGGAGGACGACGGCAGAACGCCCTGGGTCTCGTCGTCGATGCGCTCGGCCGAGCCGGTCGCGGTCGCCTCGGTCACGGCCTTGTCGTGCGCCGTCTTCGCGGCGCGGCGCTCCTGGCGGCGACGCTGCTTCACGGTGCGGTAGATACCGGCGGTGGCGCGGCGCACCGTGATGGCGTCCGGGTGGTCGACATCGATGGCGTCGAGCTCGTCGAGCACACTCAGGCAGACGGCCAGCCGCTGCGGGTCGATACCGGGACCGAACTCCTCGATTCCGGGCTCGGTCCCCGGGCTGTCCTCTGTCACCGTCATTGCCGTTCCTCTGTCATGTGTCCCTCGTGGCGAACGCCCCGGTCAAGTCTGCCATGCGCCCGGCGCTGCTCCGTATCGGTGAGACCGCCCCCGGACCGGCCCGCACACCGGCCGCTTCCTCCACGCTTCGGTCACATATGCTTCGCAAGCGACGCGGCGCGGGCCCGGCGCCGTCCGTGCGAGGGGGTGGGATGTGACAGAGCTCCCTGCGGGCGGACCGGACACCTTTCCGGCTCACCTCGCCTCGGTACCCGCACAGCACTCCGCCCTCCCGGCGGGGACCGGCTCGGTGTGGGACGTGAACGCCGTGATCCTGCTGGTCGAGGACGACGCGGGGGACGCGCTGCTGGTGGAGGAGACGCTCGCGGACAGCGAGCTGGACTCCGCACTGACCTGGTGCAGGACGCTGGCCGAAGCACGCCGCTTCCTGGCCGGCAGCCGTACACCGTGCTGCGTACTGCTCGATCTGCATCTCCCCGATGTGCACGGACTCGACGCGGTCACCCAGCTCGTGGAGTCTGCGCCCGACGCCGCTGTCGTGGTGCTCACCGGCACGGCCGAGGCCGATACCGGCCTGTCGGCGGTGGCGACCGGCGCACAGGACTACCTGGTCAAGGGGCGGCTCGATCCGCAGGTGCTGGGCCGCTCGGTGCGTTACGCGCTCCAGCGCAAGCAGGTGGAGCGCGCGGCGGGAGCGCTGCGTGCCAACCGGCTGATGGCTCAGGAGAACGCCCGCCTGGAGCTGGGTCTGCTGCCGGTTCCGCTGCTGCACGACGACGGTTTCGAGGCGGTGGCGCGGTACGAACCCGGCCGGGCCCACGCGCTGCTGAGCGGCGACTTCTACGACGTGGTGCAGACGTCCGACGGCACGGTGCACGCGGTGATCGGTGATGTGTCGGGGCACGGGGCGGCCGAGGCGGCGCTCGGGGTCTGTCTGCGGGTGGCCTGGCGCACGGCGGTGCTGTGCGCGACCGGCCCTCTCGACCTGATCCGCATCCTGGAGGAGATCCTGGTCGCCGAGAGGTCCGACCCCCATGTCTTCGCCACGGTCACCTCGCTGGCCTTCCGGCCCGAGAAGGGCGTGGCCGAGGTCGTCAGGGCCGGCCACCCCGGACTGCTGATGCGCGACGGTACGGCGGTGAGCTGGGTGGAGCCGGATCCCGGGATCGCGCTGGGCGTGCTGCCGGGCACGGGCCGGTGGACCGCGACCGAGGTGTCCCTGCCCGAGGACGGGCGGATCGTACTGTTCACCGACGGACTCTTCGAAGGGCGCACGGGACCCCGGACCCGTCTGGGCGAGGACGGCCTGCTGGCCATGGCCCGCAGGCACGGGACGCTCACCGCCCGCCCGTTCGTCGATGCCCTGGTCACCGAGGCGTCCGAGGCCGCGGCACCGTACGGCGGTCTCGCCGACGACGTGGCCGTGCTCCATCTGGGCTGGGCGGGCGGGGGCAGACGGTGAACCGTCCGCGCCCGTCGACCGATCCCCACCGCCCGGGTCTCGTCGCACGTCTGTCGGTCCAGAACCGGGTTCATCTGATCCTCGGCGGCTTCGTGCTCGTCGTCTGCGGCGCCCTGGTGGCCGGCGGTCTCGTACTCTCCCGGATATCCGAGCGGACGACCGAGCTGGTGGACCGCATCCAGCCGGCCCGCTCCTCCTCCTTCCAGTTGCAGAACGCCCTGCTCGACCAGGAGACGGGGGTCCGCGGCTTCGCCCTCACCGGTGACGACTTCTTCCTTCAGCCGTACGAGGCGGGGATGCGGGCCGAGCGTGTGCGGCTGGACCGGGTCCGGGCGCTGGTCGGTGACGAGGAGCCGTTCGGCCAGGATCTGGACAAGATCGCGGCGGCCGCTCGCGACTGGCGTGCCCAGCACGCCGAGCCGTTGATCGCCACCGTCCGCAGAAACGGTCCCGCATCGGAGTCCTCGATGCCCATCCAGCGCAGCAACGACCGGTTCGACACACTGCGCCGGCTGTACGCCGTTCAGCAGGCCCATCTCGACACCGCCCGCGACCGGGCCCGCGCCGATCTCGACGAGGCCCGAACCACCCGGGACCAGGTCGCGCTCGCCCTGGTCGTCTGCCTGCTGATGGCGGTGATCTCGGTGAGTCTGCTGCTGCACCGCCTGGTGGGCCGGCCGCTGAGCCGGCTGAGCGCCGCATCGGACCGGGTGCGCGCCGGGGCGTTCGGCAACCGGATCGAGGTACGCGGCCCGTCGGACGTCCGGGCGGTCGCCGCGGCGGTCGAGGACATGCGCCGGCGCATCGTCGAGGAGCTCGCCGAGTCGCGCGAGCGCGAGACATTGCTGGCCGGACAGGCCCAGGAGCTGCGCCGCTCCAATGCCGAGCTCGAACAGTTCGCCTATGTCGCCTCGCACGATCTCCAGGAGCCGCTGCGCAAGGTCGCCTCGTTCTGCGGGCTCCTGGAGAAGCGGTACGCCCACGAACTGGACGACCGCGCGCACCAGTACATCGACTTCGCGGTGGACGGTGCCAAGCGGATGCAGGTGCTCATCAACGACCTGCTCACGTTCTCCCGGGTGGGCCGGATCCACGACCAGTGGCAGACCGTCGGGCTCGACCGCTGCCTGGACCGGGCGCTGGCCGATCTGGCGCTGGTCGTCGAGGAGTCCGGGGCCACGGTGGTCCGGGACGGCCCGCTGCCCGAGATCACCGGCGACGCGACGACGCTGACCATGGTGTGGCAGAACCTGATCGGGAACGCGGTGAAGTTCCGTCGCCCCGGCGTGCCGTGCCGGATCGTTGTCGGCTGCACGCGTCAGGACGACACCTGGCACTTCACGGTCACGGACAACGGCATCGGGATAGCGCCGGAGTCCTCGGAGCGGGTGTTCGTGATCTTCCAGCGGCTGCACGGCCGCGACGAGTACGGAGGCACAGGCATCGGTCTCGCCCTGTGCCGCAAGATCGTCGAGTTCCACGGGGGCCACATCCAGCTCGAACCGGCGCCTGCCGCCGGCACCCGGGTCCGCTTCACCCTGCCCGTCGAAGGGGAGCCACCTGTCCGTACCCCGCCCGGTCCGGTCACCACACCGTCGGGAGAGACCGAGTGAGCTCCAGGATCCGTGGGCCTCTACCCGGAGTGGGACGGCCTTTGCCGGGTAGGCGGACGCCGAGACATGGTCAACGACCTTCCCTGCGTCGCCTTGGCGGGAGCACATGAACGAACAGATCGCCTCCCTCCCGGCCGGCCGCCCCGACGGAGACAGGCCGACCGAGGTCCTGCACAGCTCCGAGGTGTTCGACGGCGAACCCGGCTGCATCGCGCAGGCCCGGGCCCTGGCCGACCGTTTCCTGGCTCGGCTGGCCGCCGAATGGCTCGCGGTGTTCGGGGAGCACACCCGCAGCGATCTGATGCTGGCGGTGAGCGAGCTGGTCACCAACGCGGACCGTTACAGCCAGGGCCCGTATCTGCTGGAGCTGGAGGGGACCGCCGAGCGCGTCAGCGTCACGGTGTACGACAGCAGCACGGCCCTCCCGCTGCTCTACGCCCCCGACCCGACGCGCCCCGGCGGGCACGGCATGGAGATCGTCGTGGCGATCTGTGACCGGCTGACCGCCGAGCGGGTGCCGGTGGGCAAGCGCATCCGGGCCGAGTTCGAGCTGAGCAGCTGAGGCGCAGAGCGTGGGGCGGGCGGGACGCCGCCCGCCCCACATCCATGCCCGGAGAGCTGCCGGGTGGCCTCGGACCGGGCGGCCGGTCAGCCCAGCGCGGGCGGAGCGTCCCCGGGCGCGGTCCCCCAGGCCGACGGCTCGCCGCCCACCGTGAAGGAGAGCGTGCGGGCCGAGCGGATGTCGTCCGTGGTGAGGTAGGTGCGCGACTGCCGCGCGCCGTCGAGCCGTGCCGACCGGATGTAGCGGTCGGTGTCCGAGGCCCCGGGGGCACTCACCGTGAGCGACCCACGCGGGTAGTACCGGCGGTCGAGCCTGAGGTCGACGCGCTCGAAGGCGGGCGTGGACAGACCCCAGGTGTCGGTGCCGGGCTGGACCGGGAAGACCCCGGTCGAGGAGAGCACCATCCACGCGGACATGGTGCCGAGGTCGTCATTGCCCGTCATTCCGGTGGGGCCGTTGGTGAAGAGCGTCAGGGCCGCGTGGACCACATCGGTCGTCTTCCACGGCTGGCCGGTCGAGAGATAGGTGTACGGGGCGATGAGGTCGGGCTCGTTCTGCGGGTTGTACTTGTCGGCGTTGTAGTACGCGTACGGACCGTTGACCCAGACCTCACGGGCGGTCCGGTCATGATGTTGGTCTCGACCGTGCCGTAGCCCCACTTGGGCAGCCAGCCGCTCTAGGCGTCGATCCGCAGAACGGACACGGCCATGTCGCGCGACTCACGCGGGGCGAGCAGCGAGAGGAGCTGTGCCTGGGTGCGGTAGGTGTCCCAGAGCGACCAGTTCTGGTAGTAGGTGAATCCCTGGGCGCGGTGGGTCTTCTGGTCCCAGCCGGTGTAGCGGCCGTCGACGTCACTGCCGACGTTGGGCGCGAGGAAGGAACGGTAGAGGGACGAGTAGAAGGTGCGGCGGAGTGCGTCGCTGCCGCCCCGGGCCCGCACACCTTCGAGGCGGTCCTCCCATTCACGCTGCGCGGCGCGCTCGACACGGTCGAAGCTGCGGCCGCCCTCGGCACGGAGGTTGAGTGCGGCGCCCTTGGCGTCGACATAGCTCAGGGCCGTGGTGGCCTCGACGGTCCGGTCCTCGGTGGTGTCGAAGCGCAGCCAGGCGCCGTTGCGGGCATCGGTGGCCGAGGACTTCTTCGATCCCTCGGTGACCGTGTCGCCGTTCCACGTACCGGATGTGGTGAACGGCCGGTCGAAGCGCGTGACGGTGTAGACCGTGTACGCCTTGGTGTCCTGGCAGAAGCCGCTGCCCTGATCGCGGTCCGCACGGTCCGGTTGTCCAGGATCTCGACCTCGGACGAGAGGGTGCGGTGCAGCGACTGGCCCGCGTTGAGCAGGACGTTGGCCTTGTCGGTGGCCGGGAAGGTGTAGCGCTGGACCCCGGTGCGCCGTGTCGCGGTGAGTTCGGCCTCGATGCCGGTCTTCAGCCCGACCTTGTAGTAGCCGGGGCTCGCCTTCTCGTCGTCGTGGCTGAACTCGGCGGCGTACGTGGCGTAGTCGGTCTCGGTGACGTCACCGGTGGTGGGCAGCGTGGGCAGGTCGCCGCCCAACCCGCAGCCGACACAGGAGAGATGGACCGAGGAGAAGCCCCGGATGTGGTTCTCGCCGTAGTCGTACCCGGTGTTGTGCCCGGTGTCCGGGGAGAGTTGCACCATGCCGAACGGCACGGAGGCGCCGGGGTAGGTGTTGCCCTCGTTCTGGGTGCCGATGAACGGGTTGACCAGGTCGGTCAGCCGGCCGTCGGTCCGGGGCGCGGCCTGGGCCGTGGCTCCGCCGGTGAGGACACCGCCCAGGAGCGCGGCGGCGGCGAGTGCGGCCGCCGGGCCGCGCAGGCGCGGCCGTGGGATCCGGTGCATGGGAATACCCCATTGGACAACGTTGTCAGAGCGCGATCGTTCTTGGTTCCCCGTTGATCCGCGTCAAGGGGTCGGGCGGGCCGCTGCGGCCCGCCCCGCGCAGGGGCGGACCGCGGCGGACCGGAAAGGTCAGGCCGCGGGGCAGCCCGCGACGACGTCCTGCGATGCGTCGCGGATCAGCGCCCGCTGGGCGTCGCGGACCCTCGTCACACCGGGCTTGATGACCTTGCGGTCGTAGGTGAGCAGACCGTTCCAGGTCCATGACAAGTCCGTGTGCGGAGCGGAGGGGAACAGGAAGAGCCCACGTCGGAGCCCTGCGGTCGACGGCGCGGGCCGGATCGCCACGCCGGTTTCCCGCATGTCCGAAGGGGCTACGGAGGGAGCGCGGGTCAGACCAGTTGGTAGAGGCTCTTGGCGACCAGCCACAACCCCGCCAGCAGGGCGAGCGTCACGATCGCCTGGTCCTGATGACTTTCCGTCCAGTCGCGGAGCGCGCCGAGTTTCAGCCGGGCCTCCGTGGGCCGGAAGGTCGTGTACAGCAGCATCACCAACAGGCCGGCGCTCGCGAGCAGGCAGAAGGCGAGCAGCGCCATGTAGGAGCCGACGGAGGACATGTGCGCCTGGACGACCGTGGCGCCCCCCGCCGCGACCAGGCCCCATGGCTGCAGGACGACGCCCAGACCTGCCGCCGTCCACGGTGAGGCGTTGTCCAGCCGCGACAGCCACTTCGGGGAGCGTCGCGTTACGCTGCCCCGCCGCCGCTTCCGCTCCGCGTAGACGACCATCCCGACACCCAGCGCCAGTTTGACCGCCAGGGCCGCCGTGGAGGGCGCGCTGCGCGGGGCAGGCGGCTTGCCGCCGGTCAGCAGGATCACTACGGCGAGCACGAGGACCAGGCAGCCGAGCCAGGCGAGCACGAAAGCCAGCCCCTTGCGTACGCCCCGGGGCGTGGAGAGCAGCAGGATGAACGCGCTGTTGTGCAGGGGGCCGACGTTGATGACCAGTCCGAGGATGACGAGATCAAGAACCATGCGCGGCACCGGTCGTCCCCGGGACACGGGCACGGGGCCCCACATCGATGGTCCTCACGGTGGAATGCCGCATGTCCGGGCTCCTGTGGCAGAGACGAACCGTTCTCCGTCGACTTCGTAGCCCGTCAGCCGCTCCCGTGCCGCCCTACGTGCCGAGCCGCACCCGAGAGTGACCCGAAAGGCTCTGCCGCCCACGCTCCTGAGCCCCTCTCATCCCCCATCCCTCGCGTCTCTCACATCCCGGTGACCCCACTGGCCCCGGCGGTCCGTCGTCCCGGCAAACCCCACGCGCCCTGGCGGCCCTGTCCGTCCCGGCGGCCTCGCTCACCCCCTGCCGGAGCGGCCTGACGGCCGTCGGGGGGCCTCGTCGAAGACGCAGTCGCCGCACAGCCCACCGCCCGGCACCCGGTAGTAGAGGCAGCAGGTGCCCCTGCGGAAGCCCGGCCCGTGCGGTTGGCCCGTGCCGCGCAGATCCGGGTGGTCGAAGAGTTCCGCTGCCAGGGCACGGGCGCGCGAGGCGACGTCCGGCCTGCCGTGGGCGCCCGCCCACGCGACGAGCAGGCGCACGGATCCCGCCAGCGCGGATCCGGCGTTGCCCCACAGCAGCCGGGCCGGCACGGGGGTGTCCCGGCGTACCGCTTCACCGAGCGGCACGAGATGGCCGTACTGGACGGCCTCCCGGATCCCGGCGGCCGTACCCGGAACCACGGTTCCGCCACCGCACCACAGGTCGTCCGGGGCGGGCAGCCGTGGATTCCAGTGGAGGACGTCGGCCCGCAGCCCGGGAAGGGCACCGGTGAGGACCGCCGGGCCCAGCGCGGTGGACCACAGCCGAGCGGCGAGCCCCAGATGTGCGACGGAGGCCGCCACGCGTCGTTCGACCGTCCCGAGCCTCTCCGCGACGGTGTCGATCCGGGCCGCGAGCAGTGCGTCCTCCCCGGCGTACAGGCGTGCCAGGGCGAGGTATCCCCCTCCCGGCGCCGGAGCGTCCCGCCACGCGAAGAACGCTCCCGGGCCCGCTTCCTCGTGCTCCTCCATGGTCCTGCCGTCTCCTGCCCGGCCGGCCACCCGGTGTCATTCCGAGAACACCCGCAGTGCCGCGGCTCGCGGTTCACCGTACCGGTGCGGGATGATCGTTCTGACGTCGGGCGCAGGGAGGACTACCGTCGGGAGGAGGACACCGGGACCACTCCCGTACTACCAAAGCAGTACGCCCAATCGCCGTCTCAGGGACGACGACGCGGCGGCTTTGAAGGGAGATCGTGGTGTACATGAGTTCCCTCGCGCTGTCCGTGCTCCTGTCGCTGGTCTCCGCGGTCGCCTACGCGGCCGGGGCGATAGTCCAGGAGCGCGTGGCCACCTCCTCCGACGGCCGCTCACTCGCCCCCCTGCGCGACCGGGTCTGGTGGGCGGCGGTGGCGCTGAACGGCGTGGGCGCGGTGCTGCACGTGGTGGCGCTGGCGTACGGTCCGCTCAGCCTCGTACAGCCGCTGGGCGCCCTGACCATCGTCTTCGCCCTGCCGATGGCCGCCCTCTTCGTACGCCGCAAGGCCGGGGCGACCGCCTGGCGCGGCGCGGTCATGGCAACCGTGGGACTGGCCGGGCTGCTTGCCCTGACCGGAAGTTCCGATGCGCACTCCCTGGGCGGTCCACGGCAACTCATGCTCGCCATGGTGACGTTCGGCGCCGTGGCCGTCCTCATGCTGGTCGCGAAGGCCATCCCCCGGCCGGTGATACGCAGCGTGGTCCTGGCCGGCGCCGCGGGTGTCGCCTTCGGTATCGCCTCGGTGTTCACCAAGACCGTGGCCATGCAGTGGACTTCGGGCGCGGTGGGCGCGGGCCTGCCGACGCTGCTGGTGATCGCCGCGCTCGCGGGCGCCGGGCTGCTGCTGTCCCAGGCCGCGTACCGAGGTGCGGGGCTGACCGCACCGCTGGCCACGGTGACCGTCGTGAACCCGGTGGTGGCAGCCGCGGTCGGCATCACACTGTTCGGTGAGCAGTTCCGGCACGGCACCGCGGGCACGATGCTCGCCCTCGTCTGCGGAGCCGTCGCGGCCGGCGGACTGATCATGCTCACCACGGAGCGGATGAGCGCGGAGCGCCGAGAGAATCAGCGGACACCCGGATGCGACGAGGGTCCGCGGGCCGCACCCCGTGAGGTCAGGGCCTCGGGCGGCGCCACCGTCGTCGCGCCGTCACCGGGCCCGGTGACGGCGGCCGGGACCTCCGGCATCCCCGGCCCCGCGTCCGGCGAGGACGCGCGGGATTTCGCCGGGCCCGCCGGCTCGCCGGACCCGGCGGGCGCACTCCCGGAACCGATGGTCTCGGTGACGGACCTGACGGGCGCGGTGCCGGAACCGGTGGCCTCGGTGACGGAAACGGTGGACGCACCGCCGAAACCGGCAGGCGCGCTGCCGGAACCGGAGGACGCACGGGCCCGGCCGACGTCACCGACCGTGGTGACCTTCGCCGAACCCCTGGGCCCGATGCCGCCGACAGCAGCCGCAGAAACGTTTCCCGCCCCGGTGCCGTTTCCCGTACGGCCGCCGTTGGAGCGCCGGGTGGGGCAGACGGAGTTCGGACGGGATCCACGGCCGCGCCGCGGCGCCGCGCGCAAGGGCGTGCCCTCCTCGGGGCCCACCGCTTCCGCTGCCCCCACAGGTGACCGCCCCGTCGCCTCGTTCAGACCCTGACGCCGCCCGCCCGGAGGTAGGCGAGCGGATCGACGTCGGAGCCGTAGTCCGGTCCGGTCCTGATCTCGAAGTGCAGGTGCGGCCCCGTGACGTTGCCGGTGGCGCCGGAACGAGCGATACGCTGCCCGCCGCCGACGTGCTGGCCGGAGCGCACCAGAAGCGAAGACAAGTGCGCGTACTGGCTGAACTTGCCGTCACCGTGCCGGATCACGACCTGGTAGCCGTACGCCCCGCCCCAGCCCGCCGCGACGACCGTGCCGGGCGCCACCGCCTTCACCGAGGTGCCGGTGGGCACGGGGAAGTCGACCCCCGTGTGGTAGCCGCTGGACCAGGAACCCGCCTGGTGGTACGGAGTGCCGGTACTCGCCGCCACGGGGGCGGTGAGCCCGGAGTGCTTCTCCGCCCGCTCGGTCTTGCGGGCCTCCGTCTTGGGGCTGGCTGCCTTGCGGGTCTCAGCCTTGTGGGTTTCGGTCTTGTGGGTCTCGGTCTTGTGGGTCTCGGTCTGCTTCGGCTTCGGCCTCGCCTGCTGAGTCTGCTCGGGCCGGGCGGTCTGCTGGGGCTTCGCCTGCCGCGCGGGCTGGGCCGGCTGCTTCCGCTCGGGCCGCGCCGTCTTCTTCGGGGCGGGCGACGCCTTTTCCCTGGCCTTCGGCTCCGGCTCGGCATCCGCCTTCGGCGTGGCACCGGTGACCGTACCCGCGGTCCGTGTCACGCCGAGGCTCAGGCGCTGCCCCGGGAAGATCAGATCCGGGTCGTCACCGACGATCTCGCGGTTCGCGGAGTAGAGCCGCTGCCAGCCGCCTTCCAGGCGGCGGTCCGCCACGATCGCGGAGAGCGAGTCCCCGCTCGCCACGGTGTACGAGTCGCGTTTTCCCGGCACCGTTGTCGGCGTGGCCGGTGCCGACGCCTTCTTCGTCCCGGCCCCGGCCGAGGCCCGGGGATCGGCCTTCTTCGGCGTCGAGACCCCGGCCGTCCGCTCGGCCTGCGGGCTGACACCGGGGCCGTCACCGTCCCGTGTCAGCCCTGCCTTCCCGGAACAGGCCGGCCAGGCACCCGGACCCTGGGCATCGAGGACCTTCTCCGCGATGGCGATCTGCTGGGCCCTGGTGGCCAGGTCCGCGCGCGGGGCGTAGACCGCCCCGCCGTAGGCCGCCCAGGTCGACCGGGTGAACTGAAGCCCGCCGAAGTAGCCGTTGCCCGAGTTGATGTTCCAGTTGCTCGTGGATTCGCACGCGGCGACCTTGTCCCAGACATCGCCTGACGCCGCACCGGCCGACGCGGCGGTGAGCAGTGGGAGCGCAAGACCCGCACCGCCCGCCGTGACCGTCAGCGAAGCACGGTTGATGCGGCTGGGCTGATATCTGCGGTGCCGTCCGTTCGCGGCCATGATCTTGGCTCCCCCACAGGCAGTTGGACACGTCGCAAGCGGTCAACTTATGTGCAGACAACGGGTGATGACAAGAGCACAGCGAGTTCCGGCCACAGCCTGCGCAGGGCCTTCCGCGGTCGCTCGCGCCCGGACCCGTTCCCCATTGACATGGTCGGCGTCGGCCAGCGACGCTGGGCGCGACAGACTGGGAGAGCGCTCTCCGATCGTGAGGGCTCGGAGCTGAAGGGCAGGGCCGTCATGACGGACGAAGAGATCGATCCGCTGCTGGAGAAGCTCGACGCGGCACAGAAGGTGCGCCTGCTGACCGGCGCGAGCACCTGGCGTACGCATGCCGAACCGGCCGTCGGGCTACGCGCCCTCACCTTCTCCGACGGGCCCGCGGGAGTGCGCGGCGAGAGCTGGGACGAGCGGCGGACATCGCTCGCCCTGCCCTCCCCGACGGCTCTGGCCGCGTCCTGGGACGATCTCCTGCTCACGGATCTCGGCGTGCTGCTCGCCGCGGAGGCCCGGCGCAAAGGGGTGGACGTCCTCCTCGCCCCCACACTGAACCTGCACCGGTCCCCGCTGGGCGGCCGGCACTTCGAGTGCTTCTCCGAGGACCCGCTCCTCACCGGCCGGACCGGCGCAGCCCTCATCAAGGGCATCCAGTCCGGTGGAGTCGCCGCCACCGCCAAGCACTTCGTGGCCAACGACGCCGAGACGGACCGGCTGAATGTCGACGTCCGCATGGACGAACAGACACTTCACGAGGTCTATCTCGCCCCGTTCGAGGCGGCGGTGGCGGCCGGTGTCCGTGCGGTCATGTCGGCGTACAACAAGGTCGGCGGCGTCACCATGTCCGCGTCTCCGCTGCTGAAACACCCGCTGAAGGGAAGCTGGGGATTCGAGGGACCCGTGCTCTCGGACTGGGGCGGTGTGCGCACGCTCCTGGACACGGCGCGCTCCGCGCAGGACCTGGCGATGCCGGGGCCGGACGGCCCGTGGGCGGCAGGCCTGCTCACCGCACTGGAACACGGCCTGGTCTCCCCCGAGACGGTCGACGACAAGGTACGGCGGTTCTTCCGGCTCGCCCGGCAGGTCGGTGCGCTGGGATCGCCCCGGCCGGCGCGGCGGCCCGCGATCGCTCCCGGCGCGCGGCGCGCACTGCTGCGCCGGGCCGTCTCCGCCGGTTCGGTACTGCTCCGCAACGATGAGGGGCTGCTGCCGCTCGATCCGGCACGGCTGCGCTCGGTCGCGGTCATCGGCACGCATGCCATGGCGGTACGCATTCAGGGGGGAGGCAGCGCCGAGGTGTTCCCCGACGCGGTGGTGACCCCGTTGGCCGGGATCGAGGAGGCGCTGAAGGGCTCGGCGAACGTGACGTACCACCGGGGTCTGCCGGAGTCCGCCCTGCCCGCGCCGCTCACCCGCGAGATGTCGAGCGATCCGCGCAACGGGGAACCGGGCGTGCTGGTCAGGCTGCTCGACGCCGACGGGCACGAACTCCACGCCGAGCACCGGCTGTCCGGGCGGATCGTCGAGCCATCCGTCATGACCGAGGGCGCCGCGGCCGTGGAGATCCGGGCCGTGGTCCGCCCCGCCACCGGCGGCCCATGGACCTGGGCGGTGGGCGGCTGGGGCAGCCTCTCGCTGTCCGTCGGCGGCACGGAGGTGCTGTCCGGCACCTTCCCGCCGGACAGCGACGATCCGACCCGGGTCCACGTGGCCCCGCCCCTGCGCACCGCGCGGGCCGAGCTCGTCGCGGGTCGGGAGGTGGAGGTGGTGGCGCGACGCTCGCTCACCCCGGGCTGGGGTGTGGCGACGGTTCTCGCCGCCGCTCCGCCGTCCGGCGACGCGGCCTCCTCCCTGGCCGAGGCCGTGGCCGCAGCACGCGCCGCGGACGTCGCCGTGGTGGTCGTGGGCACGACCGAGCAGAGCGAGTCGGAGGGCCACGACCGGGCGACCCTGGAACTGCCGGACGGCCAGGACGCTCTCGTACGAGCCGTGGCACGCGCCAATCCGCGCACGGTCGTCGTGGTGAACTCGGGCGGTCCGGTCGCGCTTCCCTGGCACACCCGGGTGCCCGCACTGCTGCTCTCGTGGTTCCCCGGACAGGAGGCCGGCGGCGGGATCGCAGACATGCTGTTCGGCCGGACCGAACCGGGCGGCCGGCTGCCGACCACCTGGGGGACCGCCCAGGACGACGTACCGGTGATCGGCACCGCCCCGACGGCCGGGGGCCGGCTCCACTACGAGGAAGGCCTGCACATCGGGTACGCGGCCTGGCTGCGCTCCGGGGCCGTGCCCGCCTACTGGTTCGGCCATGGGCTCGGCTACACGAGCTGGGAGTACGAGGAGCTGGCGGCGCCCGCGGAGGTACGGGGCGGGGAGCCCTTCGACCTGCGCGTACGGGTACGCAACTCGGGCCGGCGGCGCGGCCGCGAGGTGGTCCAGGTCTATCTGGCCAGGAACAGGACGGCGGTGGAGCGCCCTGCGCTGAGGCTCGTCGGGTACGCGGCGGTCGAGGCGGAGCCCGGGAAGAGCGTGGTCGCGGTGGTCCGGGTGCCCGGACGGGCTCTGGCCCACTGGTCGGCCACGCGCCGCGGCTGGGAGACGGAGGCCGGTGAATTCACCCTGCTGGGCGGCCGTTCGGCCGGCGATCTGCCGCTCGCCGCGACACTGACCGCGGTCACCTCGCGGCCCCCGGCCGGAACGGATGCCGCCGACGATCCGGATCACCCAGGAGAGCGCTCTCCGATGGTGCTATAAATGCACGCATGACGGATGATCCGCGACCGGCCGGTACACCCACCCTTGAAGACGTGGCGAGGGCGGCCGGTGTCTCCCGCGCCACTGTCTCCCGAGTCATCAACGGCGTACGAAATGTCGACCCGGCAATCCAGGAGGCCGTGCGCCGGGCGGTCTCCCTCACCGGCTACGCGCCCAACCGGGCGGCCCGCTCGCTGGTGACCCGGCGCACCGACGCCATCGCCCTGGTCGTGTCGGGCGCGGGGGTCGAACCCGAACCGGCCGAAGGCAGACCGGCCGGAGACACCTCCGGTCCGGAGAACGGACCGTCCTTCACCGCGCAGGTCTTCGCCGACCCGTTCTTCGGCCGGGTCGTGACCGGGGTGGTCAACTACCTCCGGCCGCGCGGCATGCACCCGGTCCTGATGTTCGCCGAGACGTCAAAGGCGCGGGAGGACGTGGTGTCGTTCCTGCGCCAGGGCAGCGCCGACGGCGCACTGGTCGTCTCGACGCACGCGGAGGACCCGCTGCCCGCCATGCTCACGGACGCCGGGCTTCCCGCGGTGCTGTACGCGCGGCCCGCCCGGCCGGTCCGGATCAGCTATGTCGACCTCGCCCACCAGGACGGCGCACGGCTGGCCGCCGAGCATCTGCTGGCCCGGGGCTGCCGGCGCATCGCGACCATCACCGGACCGCTCGACGTACCGGCGGGCCAGGAACGGATGGCGGGGTTCCGCGACACCCTGGCCGGACGCGGGCATTCGTATGTCCCGATCGCCGAGGGGCAGTTCACCCAGGAGAGCGGCGAGGCCGCGATGGAACGGCTACTGGCGGAGCACCCCGACCTGGACGCGGTGTTCGCGGCCAACGACCTGATGGCGACGGGCGCCTGCCATGTCCTGCGGGAGCACGGCAAGCGGGTGCCCGAGGACGTCGCGGTGATCGGTTTCGACGACAGCAGCGCGGCGTCCGCCTGCCGGCCGCCGCTGACAACGGTCCGCCAGCCGGTCGAGGCGATGGCGGCCGAGATGGCCCGGCTGCTGATCGAACGGCTCTCCAGGCCGGACGGCGCCGCGACATCGGTGATCTTCGAACCGGCGCTGGTGGTCCGGGACTCGGCGTAGGACCGTCCCGCGGCCATGGGGTGTTGTGCCGCACGGCAGCTCCGGAAAGGATCAGGTGGTCGTCGTGCCACATGATCGGGGTCCCTGTTGAGTCTGACCGAACGGATACGTCCCCTCGTGGGTGTCGCCCTGGGCGCGCTCATGTCCTTCCTCGTGAGCAGCCTGAACGAGCGGACGCGGTGGCGGAGGCAGCAGGCGGTGCGGTGGGACGAGCGCCGCCTGACCGCCTACGCCGAATACGCTCATGCCGTGAAGGAGCTGGCGGCCCGCTACAACATGATCGCTGCGGCCCGTGGCCTGGTGTCAGGGCCGATGGAGCTGGAACCCACGGCCGAAGTCCTTTCCGAACTGGCCGAGTTGGAGGCCCGCCGGTCGGCGCTGTCCGAGACGCTCGGGCTTCTCGGCGACACCGGGGCAAACACCGCGTCCAAGACGGTGGACCACTGCCTGTGGCGGTTGGAGTGCCTCGTCCGGGGGGTCACCATGGAGGCCGAGCAGAACTGGGACCAGGCCTTCCAGGAATTCCGCGACGCCCGCACCCGGTACGTGGAGCTCGCCCGGGCGAGTCTGGGCGTGCCCGGAGCGGTGGCCCGGGAGGTCACCTGGCCGGGCGAGTGGCGTCCCGTCTCCCGCTCGTCGCCCTCGTCCTGACCGGGGGGACGCGCCTCAGCCCTCGTCCTGACCGGAGGGACGCGCCTCAGCCCTCGTCCTGACCGGGGGGAACGCGCCGCAGCCCCCAACCCGGCCGGAGGCACGCACCCCTGCCCCCTCGCGCCGCCTCACCCCGCCGCGTCCGACGCCGTACGTGGGCGCTCCCGGTTCCGGACCATGTCGGCGGCGGTACGGAATCCCGCCGGGGTGGCGGGCCGGGGCTCGGGGGCCGGGCGGCTGCCGCCCCGGGCCAGGAAGTCGGAGAGCGGGAGCGTCGCGGCGCCGACGGTCACCGCGTCGGGGCCGAGGCGGCCCATCTCGATCGTGGTGCGGGCAGCGGCGTGGCGGAGGGCGTACTCCTGCGCGTAGCGGCGGATGTCGGGCAGCAGACGCGGTGCGATCAGCAAGCCCGCCCAGCCTCCGAGCAGAATGCGCTCGGGCAGGAAGAGGTTGATCAGATCGCCCAGCGCCGCACCGAGGCATTCGGCCGTCTCGTCGAGGACCGAGAGCGCCAGCGGGTCGGGTTCGCCGCCGTCGGCCGGGTAGGCGGCGGCCAGCAGCGCCGCGAGCGCGGTCTCGTCGTCGGTGTCGGCGGGCAGCGGGCCGCCCGCCTCGTGCCAGCGCTCGCGCATGGCCTCGGCACCCGCGTACGCCTCCAGGCAGCCGATCGAGCCGCACCGGCAGCGGCGGCCGCGCAGCTGCACGGTGGTGTGGCCCCATTCGAGGGCCATGCTGCTTCGGTCCTCGTCGAGCAGATCTCCGTGGTTGACGCAGGCGCCGACGCCGGAGCCGATGAGGGCGACGGCCGAGGCCCCCGCGTCGCGTCCGCCGCCGAACCACATCTCGGCCTGGCCCAGTGTCTTGGCACCGTTGTCGATGAAGAACGGGACTTCCGCCGGGACCCGGACGGCGTCGCGGAGCAGCCGTTCGAAGGGGACGGCGCTCCAGTCGATGGTCTGGCCGTGGACGACGGAGCCCACATCGCCGACCGCACCGTCGGGTGCGTCCCGCTCGATGATGCCGGGGACGCCGATCCCGATACCGAGAAGCCGGTGCGGATCGGCTCCGGCGTCCCGCAGGACATCGGCGACGCCGCTGCGGACATGGCCGACGATGCGGTCGACGTCGTAGCCGTGCTGGGCCAGCAGGCGTTCGGTGCGGGCGAGTTCGGTGAGGGCGAGATCGAACAGCTCGACCCGGATCCGGGTCTCACCTATGTCGATACCGATCAGCAGGCCGCCTCCGGGGGCAACGCGCAGCAGGGTGCGCGGACGGCCGCCGTCGGAGTCGACGACGCCGGCCTCCTCCAGAAGGCCCTCCGCGGCGAGTTCGGCGACCACGTTGCTGATGGAGCCTGAACTCAGCCCGGTGGCGGGGCCCAGCTCCTGGCGGCTCAGCGGGCCGTCGAAATACAACCGTTGCAATACCCTCGCCCGGTTGCCCCGTCGCAGGTCACGCACGGTCCGTCTGTTGCGCTCAGCCATGTGGCTCCTTCCCTTCCCGCAACATACCGCGACCGCGGGACTTGACGCGACCTTCTCTCACCTCTTAAATCACGTCATAAATTAAGCACTGAAGGTCGTTCGGTTCTCGTACACGGCCTTCCTCCCCGGAAAGGGGCCATCCCGCATGCGCACCATCAGAGCCGCGGCAGCAGCCACCCTCGCGATCTCCATAGCCGCCGGAGCCACCGGCTGCGGAGGCGGTACGTCGTCGAGCGGCGGCAGCAACGAATCCCCGAAGACCCTCACGTACTGGGCCTCCAACCAGGGCCCCAGCATCGAGGCCGACAAGAAGATCCTGACCCCCGAGCTGAAGAAGTTCGAGGAGCAGACCGGCATCAAGGTCAAGTTGGAGGTCGTACCCTGGGCCGACCTGCTCAACCGGATCCTCGCGGCCACCACCTCCGGTCAGGGCCCGGACGTCCTGAACATCGGCAACACCTGGTCGGCCTCACTCCAGGCGACGGGGGCCCTGCTCCCCTGGGACAAGGCGAACTTCGACGCGATCGGCGGCCGGGACCGCTTCGTCGAATCGGCGGTCGCCTCGGCCGGCGCGGAGGGCAAGGACCCCTCCGCGGTGCCGCTGTACTCGCTCGCGTACGCCCTCTACTACAACAAGAAGAGCTTCGCCGAAGCGGGCATCACCAAGCCCCCCGCCACCTGGGACGAGCTGGTCGCGGACGGCAAGAAGCTGTCCAAGGACGGCAAGTGGGGGCTGGGTGCCGAGGGCGCCAACCTCTCCAACAACATCCACCAGACCTTCGTGCTGGCCCAGCAGCACGGCGCGGACTTCTTCGACACCGCGGGAAAGCCGACGTTCACCTCCGACGGTGCCGTCGCGGCCGTGAAGCAGTACATCGACTTCATGGCCAAGGACAAGATCATCGCGCCGGGCAACGCCGAATACGCCCAGAACCAGTCCCTGACGGACTTCGCCAAGGGCAGGACCGCCATGGTTCTGTGGCAGGCCGCCGCCTCCACCTTCGCTTCCCAGGGCATGAAGCCCGAGGACTGGGGCGCGGCTCCGGTGCCCGTCGCCTCCGGCACTCCCGGCCAGGGAAAGAACACCAACTCCATGGTCGCCGGCATCAACATGGCGGTGTTCAAGAACACCAAGAACATCGACGGCGCCAAGAAGTTCGTGAAGTTCATGACGAGTGACGCCGAGCAGAAGCTGCTCAACAAGACCTACGGCTCCATCCCGCCGGTCAAGACCGCCCAGGCCGACGCCGCGTTCTCGGCGCCCGACCTGGCGGTCCTGCGCGACACGCTGGCCAAGAGCGCGGCCCCGCTGCCGCAGGTGCCCAACGAGTCGCAGTTCGAGACGGCCGTCGGCACCGCGGTCAAGGAGCTGTGGGCCGACGCCGCAGCCGGACGCCCCGTGACCACCGATTCCGTCAAGGCGCGCCTCGAAAAGGCCCAGCAGACGATGCAGCAGTAAGGCACTCCTCATGACCGCCACCGTGACCACCACCGACAGCCGGGCGGAGAAGTCCGACAAGGTGACGAGCCGGGGCACCGGGGGTGCGCGCAGGAGACTGCCGCGCATCCCCGACCGGATCCGCCAGGGCGGACTGCCCTATCTCCTGCTCCTGCCGGCCGTCCTGCTCGAACTCCTCGTCCATGTGATTCCGATGATCATCGGAATCGTGATGAGCTTCCGCCAGTTCACGCAGTTCTACATCAACAACTGGGGCGGAGCGCCCTGGTCCGGCCTCGACAACTACCGCATCGCCGTGGACGTCAACGCCCCGATCGGCGAGGCACTGCTCCACTCGTTCTTCGTCACCTGCGTCTTCACGTTCTTCGCCGTCGGCCTGGCCTGGCTGTTCGGTGTCGCGGCAGCGATCATGCTGCAGGAGAACTTCCGCGGCAGGGGCTTCCTGCGGGCGATCTTCCTCGTCCCGTACGCCCTGCCCGTGTACGCGGCCGTCATCACCTGGGCGTTCATGTTCCAGCGGGACAACGGCCTGGTCAACCACGTGTTCCACGACCAGCTGGGGATCACCGACCAGCCGTCGTTCTGGCTGATCGGCGACAACAGCATCTACGCGCTGATCATCGTCTCGGTCTGGAAGGGCTGGCCCTTCGCCTTCCTCATCGTGATGGCGGGGCTGCAGAACATCCCGCGCGAGCTGTACGAGGCCGCCTCCATCGACGGCGCCGGCATCTGGCAGCAGATACGCAAGATCACCCTTCCTTCGCTGCGCCCGGTCAACCAGGTCCTCGTGCTCGTCCTGTTCCTGTGGACGTTCAACGACTTCAACACCCCGTACGTCCTGTTCGGCAAAGGGGCGCCGGAGAACGCGGACCTCATCTCGATCCACATCTACCAATCGTCGTTCGTCACCTGGAACTTCGGCACCGGATCCGCGATGTCCGTGCTCCTGCTGCTGTTCCTCCTGCTCGTGACGGCCGTCTACCTGCTCATCACCTCGCGCGGAAGGAAGGGTGCAGATGCCTAGCCATGCCCAGCCGGCCGCATTGCGGAGAACGGCGAAACCGAGATCACGGTCCCGGTCCCGGTCGCCGATGGCCGCACCGCAGTCCTTTCTCTGGACGCGCCGCGTCATCCTGACCTTCCTGGCCGCCTTCGTCCTTCTGCCCGTCTATGTGATGGTCAGCAGCTCGCTCAAGCCGCTCCAGGACGTGTCGGGGAAGTTCCACTGGATCCCGTCGGGGCTGACCGTCAAGCCGTACTTCGACATCTGGGAGACCGTCCCGCTCGCCCGGTACTTCGTCAACTCGCTGGTCGTGGCGGGCTCGGCGACGGTCCTTTCGGTGATCATCGCGGTGTTCTCGGCGTACGCCGTCAGCCGCTACAAGTTCCGCGGCAAGCGGGTCTTCACCGTCACGGTGCTTTCCACCCAGATGTTCCCGGGCATCCTCTTCCTGCTGCCGCTGTTCCTCATCTTCGTCAACATCGGGAACAGCACCGGCATCGCGCTGTACGGCTCGCGCGGCGGACTGATCCTCACCTATCTGACGTTCTCGCTGCCGTTCTCGATCTGGATGCTCATCGGGTACTTCGACTCCATCCCCAGGGATCTGGACGAAGCGGCGCTGGTCGACGGCTGCGGACCGCTCGGCGCGCTGTTCCGGGTCGTCGTGCCCGCCGCGGTACCCGGCATCGTCGCCGTCGCCGTGTACGCGTTCATGACGGCCTGGGGTGAGGTGCTCTTCGCCTCCGTCATGACCAACGACACCACCCGCACACTCGCCGTCGGACTCCAGGGCTACGCCACGCAGAACGACGTCTACTGGAACCAGGTCATGGCCGCCTCGCTCGTCGTCAGTGTGCCGATCGTCGCCGGTTTCCTGCTCCTCCAGCGCTACCTGGTCGCCGGTCTCACCGCGGGGGCCGTCAAGTGACCATTTCGGAAAGGAAGTCCGTGAACGACCTCAGTGCCCTCCCGGCCGACTTCACCTGGGGCGTCGCCACAGCCGCGTACCAGATCGAGGGGGCCGTGGCCGAGGACGGCCGCGCGCCGTCGATCTGGGACACGTTCTCCCACACCCCGGGCAAGGTGGCCGGCGGCGACACCGGCGACGTGGCCTGCGACCACTACCACCGGGTCCCCGAGGACATCTCCCTGATCAAGGAGGTGGGGGCGGGCGCGTACCGTTTCTCCCTCGCCTGGCCCCGGATCGTCCCGGCCGGCGACGGCCCGGTCAACGCGGCCGGTCTCGACTTCTACGACCGCCTCGTCGACGGTCTGCTGGACGCCGGGATCACCCCGTTCGCCACGCTCTACCACTGGGATCTCCCGCAGGCGCTCCAGGACCGCGGCGGCTGGACCGTCCGCGAGACCGCCGAGCACTTCGCCGCGTACACCTCCGTCGTCGTGGACCGCCTCGGCGACCGGGTCAAGGACTGGGCCACCCTCAACGAGCCGCTCTGCTCGGCCTGGATCGGCCATCTGGAGGGCACGATGGCGCCGGGTCTCACCGACCTGACCGCCGCCGTCCGGGCCTCCTACCACCTGCACCTCGGACACGGCCTCGCCGTACAGGCGATACGGGCGGCGTCGCCGGACGCCCGCGTCGGCATCGTCAACAACCTCAGCCCGGTGGAGGCCGCCACCGACCGCGAGACGGACCGGGCCGCGGCGGTGCGGGGCGACGGGCACACCAACCGCTGGTGGCTCGACCCGATCCTCGGGCGTGGCTACCCGCAGGACATGGTCGATCTGTACGGAGTCGAACTCCCGGTCCAAGAAGGCGACATGGAGCTCATCTCGGCTCCGCTCGACTGGATGGGCGTGAACTACTACTTCCGCCAGGTCGTCACCGCCGACCCCACCGGACCCGTCCCGCACGCCAAACAGGTCTACCTGCCCGGCTCCCGCCACACCCACATGGACTGGGAGGTCCACGCCCAGGGGCTGGAGCAGCTGCTCCTGCGTCTGACCGAGGAGTACGGTGTCCAGCGCCTCTACGTCACCGAGAACGGCTCCGCGTACCGGGACGTCGTCCTCGCCGACGGTTCGGTGCACGACCCGGAGCGGACCCGGTACCTGGAGGAGCACCTCGCCGCCTGTGCCCGCGCCGTACGCAAGGGCGCCCCGCTCGCCGGGTACTTCGCCTGGTCGCTGCTGGACAACTTCGAGTGGGCGTACGGCTACGACAAGCGGTTCGGTCTGGTCCACGTCGATTACGCGACGCAGCGCCGCACCGTCAAGAGCAGCGGCCGGCGGTATGCCGAGCTGATCCGCGAGGTGGCGGCAGGCCGCACGCGCAAGGCAGCCTGACCGCCCCGCGAGGGCGCGAGGGCCATCCAGCAGCCTCCGGCCGCGGCGGACGACCGCCGCCGCCGGAGGTTCCGCGCTGTCCGCGGCGATCGGGGAGCAGCGGAGTCATCCGCTCCGATCCGGTCGGCCCACCGGTGGGCGGGGCTGTGCCGACCGGTCCGTCGCCGTCCGCCCCCGCCAGATGAGTACGGGCGAAACCTCAGTTCTCCGGCAGCAGAAGGAGGATACGGGCGGGACCGGATTTCCCCGGCGGCTATTGATCAGAAACTCATTGGGTTCACTCGTCGAGGACGTATCGGACGTGCGGGGCTTTGAAGTAGCTGGTGACGATGTGGGGCTGGCGCTGTCGGCGGTGGAAGAACCTGCGGGTTTCAGTAGCGAGTTCGGCCCGGTTTCTGGCCCGCTGGGTGTGGGGCA